>CANQDN010000051.1 GCA_947593275.1 uncultured Bacilli bacterium | reverse complement strand
TATATGCTGCCCGAAAAGCTATAAAAGGAGACGCCTACGCATCTTATGTCTTAGAAGATGAATTCGCCGCCAATTTCCCCTACATTCCTACCAAAGATCAACTAAAAGCCATCAAAGAAATAGATCAAGACCTAAAAAGTCCTGTACCTATGGATCGTCTCCTCTGTGGTGATGTAGGCTTTGGTAAAACCGAAGTTGCTTTCCGTGCCATCTTTAAAACCATTCTTAATAATAAACAAGTCTTATATTTATGTCCAACCACTATCTTATCTCGTCAACAATATAATTCTGCTTTATCCCGTTTTCAAAACTATCCCGTAAATATTGCTCTTTTAAATCGTTTCACTAGCCCTAAAGATACTAAAAAAATAATCGAAGACTTAGGAAATGGCAAAATAGATATTATCTTTGGTACCCATCGTCTTTTAAGTGATGACATAAAACTTCAAAAGTTAGGCCTTCTTATCATTGATGAAGAACAGCGTTTTGGAGTTACGCATAAAGAAAAAATAAAAGAACTAAAAAATGATGTTAATGTTTTAACTTTATCCGCTACCCCTATTCCAAGAACTCTAAAAATGGCTATGTCCGGCCTTCGTGATTTATCGGTAATAGATACTGCTCCAACCAATCGTTATCCCATCCAAACTTATGTCCTCGCCGATGAAGATTTAATAGTTAAAGATGCTATTTATAAAGAACTATCTCGTCATGGTCAAACTTTTATTTTATACAATAATATTGAAAGTTTAGACTCTCTTATTACCAAACTAAAAACCCTAGTTCCTGATGCCCGAATCGTAAAAGCTCATGGCCGAATGACTAAAATGGAACTCGAAAACATCATGCAAGATTTTATTGACTATAAATACGATATTTTAGTCTGTACCACCATTATTGAAACCGGAATAGATATTCCAAACGCTAATACTTTAATCGTTTATAATGCTGATCACTTTGGTTTATCCCAATTATACCAAATAAGAGGTCGTGTCGGTCGTTCTAATCGTATCGCCTATGCTTATCTTCTATATAATAAAACTAAAATGTTAAACGATATCGCCATTAAAAGACTAAATGCTATAAAAGAATTTACAGAACTAGGAAGTGGTTATCGTATTGCCATGCGTGATTTAGCAATCCGTGGCGCTGGTGATATCTTAGGTAGTGAACAAGCTGGATTTGTTGATAGTATTGGTATAAATTTATACATGGAAATGATTGAAGAAGAAATGCGAGCCTTAAAAGGAGAACCAAAAAAAGAAGATACATCTACTCAAGCTCTAATAAATGTCTCTACTCACATAAGTGATGAATATGTAAAAGATGATGACATTAAAATTGAAATTCATAACAAAATAAACGAAATATCTTCTAAAGAAAGCTTATCTCGTATCAAAAATGAATTAGAAGATCGTTTTGGTAAAGTATCCGAAGAAATAATGATTTATATGTATGAAGAATGGTTTGAAAAACTAGCTAATACTCTTAATATTACTCGTGTAACTCAAACTAAAAACTATATCGAAATAGAATTACCTGAAGAAATATCCAACAATATTAAAGCTGATAAACTCTTTTTAGAAAGCTATAATATTAATCCAAACTTTAAATTTAAATATCAAAATAAAAGAATAAAAATATCTTTAATGCTAAAAAAAGATGATAAACATTTCTTATATTCATTAGTTCCTTTACTTGAATTAATAAAGTCATATACCAACGAATAAAGTACAAACCGTAAAACAAAAAGAGTACAAATCGTAAAGTAAAAACGGTACAAATCGTAAAATGAAATTGGTACAAAACGTAAAATAACTATTTACAACTTTTTCTTCTTATTATATAATTAAATAAAGAAAAAAAGAAAGGAGCACCTTCAAATGAAAGAATATATGCCTAGAATTATGGACAATATTATAGAAGACAAACTTAAATATATGGGTGCAGTTGTAATAGAAGGCCCAAAATGGTGCGGTAAATCAACTACTGCCAAAAATATTGCTAAAAGTTTTATTGAATTACAAGATCCTGATAATAAAATTCAATATGACAATATTAATAATACCAAGCCATCATTATTTTTAGTCGGCGAAAAACCTCGTCTTTTAGATGAATGGCAAACCTATCCCGTAATATGGGACTCTATTAGAGCGGATGTTGATAAAACTGGTTTAAAAGGTCAATATTTACTAACTGGCTCAACTAATGCTTTAAATGTAGACACTAAACCCCTCCATAGTGGTACTGGTAGAATTGTAAGATTAACTATGAGACCAATGACTTTGTATGAATCTAAAGATTCTGATGGTAAAATATCTTTAAATGATATAATAAATGGTAAAAATGTTTCTGCTATATCAAAATTAGAACTAGAAGATATTATAAATGTTATAATAAGAGGAGGCTGGCCAGATACAATTAATCTTGCTTCTGAATATAAATATAAAGTAGTAAAAGACTATGTCAAAAGTTTAATAAATGAAGAAATAAAAACAGTTGATAGTGTTGAAAGAGATCCTCTTAAAATGGAGTCAATCCTTAAAAGTATTAGTAGAAATATATCAACTGCAACTAATAAACAAACAATCATAAGCGATACAAATAATATTTTTTCAAATGAGATTTCTAAACCAACCATCAATGATTATTTAACTACTTTAGAAAAATTATTCGTTTTAGAATATGTCCCCGCAACTAATCTTAATTTAAGATCTTCCATTCAGTTAAGAACCACTCCAAAATTAGAATTGGTTGATCCTTCTATCGCTGTAGCGGCTTTAAGTTTAACTAAAAATGATTTAATAAATGACTTAAATTTCACAGGCTTTTTATTTGAAAATTTATGCTATCGTGATTTAAAAGTATATGCCGATGCTATAAATGCTAATTTATTTTACTATAGAGATAATAAAAATTTTGAAGTAGATTTTATTTTAAAAACCGAAAATGATAAATGGGGAGCAATAGAAGTTAAATTAGGTGCTAAACAAATTGAAGAAGCTGCCCAAAATTTAATTAAATTCAAAGAAAAAGTTAATCTTGAAAAAAGTGGCGAACCATCATTTTTAATGATAATAACAGGTTCAAACTTATCATACGTAAGAGAAGATGGCGTCTATGTAGTATCAATTGGTAATCTAAAAAATTAAAATAATTTGAACTGTTTCAATTTAAAGAGACAGTTTTTTATTTATCATTTTTTTTAAGCATCTTTATAATATCACTATCCGAGATTTTTAATATTTCAATGATTTTAATAAGCATTTTAATAGTGGTATTATTATAATCTTTTTCTATTCTTTGATAATGTCTTGGACTAATATCTAATAATTCAGCAATTTTTTCTTGTGTATAACCATTCTTAATTCGATATTCTTTAATCATCTTTAATCACCCTATGACTAATTATGTCATATTAACAAAGAATTAACCACGACAACATATGTCATATTTGATATTGACAAACCTCAACAATTTGTAATATAATTGATACGACAATATATGTCGTATTGCTTTAGGCAAATAAGGAGTGATCATATGAAATATGAAAAGTTAAGTAAAATAAATACTAAAACGATAGTAATTAGTTTAGCATTAATAATAATTATTGGAAGTGTATTAATACTAAACATCACAAAAGCAAAGTACAAAACAACTATAAGTGTACCAATAGTGAATGGTACAATTAAATATACTGGTGGATATGATTTTAAGATTATGGCTTTATATCAACACAAAGATGATAAAAATTGCAATGGTGATGAATGCTATGAACCCATAGATGAAATGCCAGAAAGTGGCTATGAAATAAATAAAGAAAAAAGTTATTGTACGATAGACGGTAAAATACAAGAACATGATAAACTGGAAACTATTGACGGAAAACATACAATAAGTCAATTAAAGAAAAATGAAAAATGTTATTTATATTTTGATAAAGAAAAAACTTTTAAAGATAAAATTGTAGCGAAATTAACTGATGAAGAATTAGCAAAATGTCCAACAAATTTTGATAGTATAGAAAATACAACAAGCTTAATATGTAAAACAGAAGATGATTTTGGAGATAGTTATTATTTTAGAGGCAAAGTAAAAGATAATTGGGTAAAATTTGGTAAAATGGGAAACGTTGACAATGGAGCAGACATCTATTGGCGAATTATTCGTATTAATGGAGATGGATCAATAAGATTAATATATGCTGGAAATAGAAATTCTACATCTAGCCTTTCTGAATCAGATGGTAGAATAAATGGAACTGATTATCAATATAATTCGATTTTTAATGATAATAAATATGTAGGATATCAATTTGATGATACTAAGAGAGGCCATACATTGCCTAGTAATGCTTATACGCAATTAATGGATTGGTTCGAACAAAATTTATTAGATGAGTTTGAGGCAAACAATAGCAAAATAGATAAAAATGTCGGATTTTGCGTAGATAGATCAAGTTCAACAAATGAAAATGAAGAATGGAAAGAGTTTGATATGAACGAGAGCGGAGGAACATCAACTACAATCACGTATTATGGAGGTTATTTAAGATTGAAACGTAGCAGTGAACGAACACCAACATTAAAGTGTGGAACGGCAGAAAATAAAAATAGTTATTATTTTACATATGAACAAGCAACCGGAATAGAATCTCTTGCAAATTTAAAAATAAAAGGCACACAAAGTTTGAAATATCCAATAGGCCTTATAACAGCTGATGAAGCAGCCTTTGCAGGTGGTCAAGCTGGAGCAGTAAATTCAGGTTATTGGTTATATACTGGTAAGAATTATTGGGCTTTGTCTCCGGCTTATTTTACTGATACTACTGATGGAAAAACTGCTATGATATTTTATGTGGATAATGATGGTATAATTAATAGTAATCGTGCACGTTATAGTTATGGCCTTCGTCCAGTAATAAATCTTAAAGCTGACGCTAAATTAACATTACTTGATCCTGATGCTGAAGATAAAGGCACTTCAACAAATCCCTATATAGTATCAAATTAACTTGCTTACATTGCTTTTCTAACTTATCATATGTAAGCAGGAATATAAAACTTCATTGCAAGGACTCTTTCCTTGCATTTTTAAGTATAAAAATCCTAACTTCGCCAATATTAATATTAGAAATGGAGTTGTAGTACTTGAAATCTACTGGAGTTATAAGAAGAATCGACGAACTAGGAAGAATTGTAATACCCAAAGAAATAAGAAGAAATCTCGGTATCCACGATGGTGAAAATGTTGAAATATTTACCGAAAGTGACAGCATTATTTTAAAAAAATATAATCGTTTATCTACTCTAACTGAACTATCGACAAAATTATGTAAGATAATCTATAATGAATTTAATTATAAAATAATGATTACTGATCGTGAAAAAATCCTCACCACTTGTGGTCTAAGCGACAAACTAATAAATACCCCTATCCCTCCCGATTACTTAAATATAATTGAAGAAAGAGAAATAAAAAAAGAAGAAAACCATACTTTAAAGTTAAATGAACTAACTCTTATAGGAAACTTCTTATATATTCCTATTATTTCCTTAAATGATAGTATTGGTCTAATAATTATGTATAGTGAAAAACCTCTAACTAACGAATTATCCATTGGTAAATTAATATCAAGTATTCTTGTTAGTAAACTTGACATTTAAAGTTTTTTTGCATATAATAAAAGAGCTTAAATGTTGAAGGAATGAGTATATATTATTTATGTCAAGAAAGTTCGTGGTTGATGTAAACGAATCTTAAATAATATAGAATATGACTCTGGAGTTTAATCGTCTACTCGCGTTAAGAGTTAAAGTGCATGTAAAATCATGAATTAAGGTGGTACCGCGGGTCAAATCTCGCCCTTAAGACATGGTTTTTATTTGTTTTATAGAAAATAACATAGTATTACAAAAAATATTATAGAAAGAAGGAAATAAAATGTCTAAAAAATATTATATTACAACCCCTATTTATTACCCAAGTGCCAACTTTCATATAGGCCACTGCTACACCACCATTATCGCCGATAGTATTGCTCGTTATAAGAGACTTACTGGCTATGATGTCTTTTTCCAAACCGGAACTGATGAGCATGGTGAAAAAATTGAAAAGAAAGCGAAAGAAGCTGGAGTAACACCTAAAGAATATGTTGATAAAATAATCGCTGATGCTAAAGATATGTGGTCATCTCTAGGTATATCTTATGATTATTTTATTCGTACCACTGATAAAAACCATGAAGAAGCTGTTCAAAAAATCTTTAAAAAACTCTATGATCAAGGCGATATTTATAAAAGTGAATACAAAGGCTTATACTGTGTTCCTTGTGAATCTTTTTGGACGGAAAGCCAAACAGTTGATGGTAAATGTCCAGACTGTGGTCGCGAATTAAAAATGGTGAGTGAAGAAGCTTATTTCTTTAGATTATCTGCCTATCAAGATAAATTAATCAAATTTTATGATGAACATCCCGACTTTATCTTACCAATATCTCGCAAAAATGAAATGTTAAATAACTTTATTAAACCCGGCCTAGAAGATTTATGTGTATCTCGTACCAGTTTTAAATGGGGCATTCCCGTTACTTTTGATGAAAAACATGTTATCTATGTTTGGATAGATGCTCTTTCAAACTATATTACTTCTTTAGGCTATCCTGACGAAAATAGTCCTCTATATAAAAAATACTGGCCTGCCGATCTTCATCTAGTTGGAAAAGAAATCGTTAGATTCCACACCATTATTTGGCCATGTATGTTAATGGCTCTAGGAATACCTTTACCTAAACAAGTCTTTGGCCATGGTTGGTTAAAAATCGCCGGGGGAAAAATCTCTAAAAGCTTAGGAAATTATAAAGATCCTCGCGAATACATAAGCGCTTATGGAGTAGACGCAGTAAGATATTATGCTTTAAGAGAAGTCCCATTTGGTAGTGATGGTAATTTTTCCGAAGAAGCTTTAATAAGTCGTACTAATACTGATTTAGCTAACAATCTCGGTAATTTAGTTAATCGTACCATTAGTATGTCTCATAAATATTTTGACGGATTAACTAAAAACCCTAACATAAATGAATCTATTGATGAAGACTTAAAAAAGGAAGTAATCGCCCTAAAAGATATCGTTGAAACTAAAATGCAAGAACTAAAAGTAAATGAAGCCATCGATGAAATAATGGAAGTATTAAGAAAATGTAACAAATATATCGATGATACTACTCCATGGTCTTTAGCGAAAGATGAAACTAAAAAAGATCGTCTTGCAACCATCCTTTATAATTTACTAGAAAGTATTAGAATCTGTGCTATTCTTTTAAGCCCTTTTATCCCAACTACTTCTGATAAGATTCTAGACGAATTAAACACTAAAGCTAGATCTTATGAAAGTGTATCTTCATTTGGCTCTTTAGAAACTAATTTAAAACTAAATGAACCAACTATTCTCTTTAATCGTATCGAAACTAAAAATTAAAATTATTCTAAAAAAAAGAATAATTTTTTTAAATTAAATGAACAATTCCCAAAATAAAGAGAATAGCAATACCAATCACATTTGCATATATCCCAAGTAATTTACTTGCCCATTTTCCAATCATAATTCCCCCAAAAGTAAATGAAAAACTACATAAACTAAAAATGCTTGTAGCTAAATATTTTTTTGTTGTAACCGCAATTAAACCCATTCCCACTGAAAAACTATCAATACTAACCCCCAGTGCAAACACAATCATTCCTAAAACACTTAAACGAATAACCTCTTCCTCATTCTTAATTATTTGCCCTAACATCTGAATCGCAATAAATACCAAAATAATCCCCAACAAAAAATCAGCCTTAACTTCTAAAATACTTGTAATTTTACTTCCTAAGAAGTTCCCTATTAAAGGCATTACAAAATGCATTACACCAACCATTAAAGCTAAAATAAACGCTTTTTTCTTTCCCGGAATAAAACTAGCCATTCCAAGTGATAGTGAAAAAGCATCCATACTAAGTGCAATTCCAATTAAAAATAGACTAAATATCTCCCCCATAAATCCTCCTAAAAAATCCTATTTTTAAGTATTAATATTTAGAACTATTTAATAACTTTTTAATTAAAAACTTATACTGTACCTCTCCTACATCCTTAGAATCATTCTCTATTAAACAAAGTGGTGGAAAAAGTACACACCAAAAATTATCACCCAATCCCTCTCCAATAGTTATAACTAAACTCTCATAATTTCCCGCCTCATACTTAACTCCTTTATAATTCTTTATCGGAAAGTAATTATACCCATAACTAACATTATATTTAACATCATATTTTTCTATAATATCCTGAATCTTATCTAAATTTTCATTTATTATATTTCTAACACTTAAAACATCATCACTATCTTTAATTAAATCATATACTTCTTCTTCTATCTTATCTTTAATTACCATCTTTTTCTGTTGATCTTCTACACTATTACTATTAGCAATCACTCTAAATCTAATCGCATTATTAGGAATTAAAATATCTTTTTCTCTTCCCATTAAAATAAATACTAAACTTCCTATAAATAACCAAAATATAATCTTTTTCAAAATATCACCTAAAATAATTAAGTGCTTACCTTTAATTTTTATTCATAAACTATCAAATTTAAGTCTAATTACCCGTATAAAAGCCAAAAAATAATTGACAAATCCAGAACTTATAGATATATTATAATAGTAATTTATAAAAAATTTTATAGCACCAAAATAATTATAAATCATAATAAATAGTATAAGTACCTAACTTATATTATCACTAAGAAGTAAGGGTGTGTTATACATGAAACAAATGCTTATTGAAGGAAATCATAAATTAAGTGGAACAATTAATATAGGAGGAGCAAAAAATAGTGCTGTAGCGCTTATTCCTGCGACTATTTTAGCAAGTGGGCCCTCTACTATTACTAATGTTCCCAATATATCTGATCGCGATGCTTTAATAGATATATTGCGACTTTTAAACTGCGAAGTAACAACCAAAGATAATACTCTCACAATAGATCCTTCAAACTTAACTAATACTTTAATACCTGAAGAATTATCTAATCGCTTAAGAGCCTCTTATTACTTTATGGGCGCTTTATTAGGCCGCGAAAAATATGTCGAAATATATATCCCGGGAGGTTGTAACATTGGAGCTCGC
>CANQDN010000050.1 GCA_947593275.1 uncultured Bacilli bacterium | reverse complement strand
TAGTAAGTCTTTAAGTCGATTGTTTCGTTAGGCCAGCCTAATGTTGAAAAAGGCCATAAAGCACTAGAAAACCAAGTATCCAAAACATCTTTATCTTGAACCCAGCCTTCCCCTTTTGGAGCATCAATTCCCACATAAACTTCGTTTCCTTTATACCAAGCAGGAATTCTGTGTCCCCACCAAAGTTGTCTTGAAATACACCAATCATAAGTTATTTCCATCCAGTGGTTCATGATTTTTTCAAATCTTTTAGGAACAAAATTAACTTTGGTATCTTTGTTTTTTTGATTTTCAAGAACACGATCGGCGAGAGGTCGCATTTTAACAAACCATTGTTTAGAAATAATTGGTTCAATTAAGACACCACTTCTTTCACTAAATGGAGCATTATGAGTTATTTCTTCAACTTGTAATAATAAACCTTGGGCTTTTAAGTCTCCGATTAATTTTTCACGGGCAACAAAACGATCTAATCCAGCATAATCTAGGGCAGTACTCGCCATGGTGCCATCAAGATTAATACATTTTATAGCTTCTAAATTATGGCGTTTTCCTACTTCATAGTCATTAGGGTCATGATAAGGAGTTATTTTAACACAGCCTGTTCCTTTTTCCATATCTGCGTGTTCATCTAAGATAATAGGTATTTTTTTACCTACGATAGGTAAAATAACATTTTTGCCATGATACTTTTTATATCTTGCGTCATTGGGATTGACTGCAACGGCAGTATCACCAAATAAAGTTTCGGGACGAGTGGTTGCAACATCTAAATATTCATCACTATCTTCTAGTTTATATTTTAAATGATAAAAAGCTCCGGGAATATCTTTATAAATAACTTCTTCATTAGATAAAGCTGTCATCGCTACAGGATCCCAGTTAATTATTTTTTCGCCTTGATAAATTAAACCTTTATTATATAAATCAACAAATACTGTTCGAACAGCTTTAGATAGTCCATCATCCAATGTAAATCTTTCTTTAGAATAAGCTAAACTTAAACCTAGTTTAGCCCACTGTTTATGGATATTTTCAGCATATTCATCTTTCCAAGCCCAGGCATGTTTAAGCCATTCTTCTCTTTTTAGACTGCGAGGATTAATTCCTTCTTCTTTTAATTTTTTATCAACTTTCGCTTGGGTGGCAATTCCGGCATGATCCATACCAGGAAGCCATAAAGTTTTGTAGCCTTGCATTCTTTTATATCTAATAATCGTATCTTGTATGGCTGTATCCCAAGCATGGCCAATATGAAGTTTTCCAGTAACATTTGGGGGTGGTATTACAATACAAAATGGTTCTTTAGCGGTTTTATTAGGCTCAAAATAACCACTATTCTTCCAGTTTTCATATTTTCCTTCTTCAACTTTTAAATGATCATATTTCTTATCTAGTTCTAACATATTTTACCTCTTTCTAGAAATTAAAAAAGGTAATACCAAAGGGCGAAGAAAATCGCGGTACCACCTTTTATTATACTTAACTATTTTAACGCATATCTGCGAGCATTTGCTAACTCCCAAGCAACCTTCAAGATTTATTCTTGCTTAATTTCCACCAACATAAGCTCTCTATATAGAAGTTTAATCTTTACTCCTCTTGTTCTTCGTTTTTCGTCTTTTATTTTATCAAATATATTTTAGTTTGGCAATATTTAATTAAATAAATTTAGTTTTATTAGATATTTTAAGTAAAGATATACATATCATCTAGAGTGCCTTTGCCTGTGATTGTTACTTTTGTTGGGTCTACATTTATTACTGGACGGAAGGCAAAGTCGAGATTCACACTCATTCTACTGATACTACCATCCGAACTCACTTCAAATGTGTAAGAATATGCACGGCTGAAGTAATATGGAGACATTGTCCAATAAGTGCTATTCGTATATAACCAATAACCTGTATTATTTTGTTGATATACTCCTCCAGCAAAAGCTACTTCATCGGCTGTTATAAGACCTACTGGATATTGTAATGCTTTATTTCCAGTACTTGCGTGTTCTTTCCATGTAAAATAATCATTTCCCTTATTAGGGCATTTTAAGGTTGGCTTAGTATTAAACTCCAATCTTTGAAAAGGACCATAATAAGTTATGTCTGCTCCTCTTCCCGTATTAGGAATACCACTCATATTAATTGTTGTTAAGCTTCGATCATTACAGAATCCTGTTTCTTCATCTAGTTGATTTTCATATTTTTGTAAATTTATTTTATACCATTTATCCAATGCTTGTTTTGCATTACTTTCATTTGTATTTTTATGAGCATCTTCATATTTACTAGCTCCTATTTGTCCATACATATATCCTACATAGGCATTATCACCAAATAGATTACTACCACTAAAAGGCCCTCCTTTTTCTCCTGCAGACAATACTATTTCTGTATAATGTGTATCACTATCATCATAACCATTTGATAATACTTCTTTTTTATTATCATCTGTTATATCATTTTTATTTCCACTATAAATTAGTCTTATACTGCCATTTCCATTTATTCTGATTATTCTCCAATACATATTAGCAAATTCTACATAATTATTTGTTACTGCTCCTCTATAGTAGTAACTTGTTCCCTCTTCATCTTCTGTCTCATATATTCCTGTTTTACCAGGTGCTTCCTTATATATTCCTGCACCAACATATTCAACGTCTTCAGCGCCCATGCCTTTAATCATATCTTCAGCACTTGTTGCTCCTTCACCCATCATTTCTAAATAATCTTGAGCTGTCATAGATATATATATTCCCTCTTCAGGATTATATACTTTTCCACATTTGTCTTCTGATGTTATTGGTTGTTCATCCATCGCACCTAATACTTGATTACCTTGGTATGTACATATTGAGTTTTCTGAATCCCATTCTCCATCTCCTATGGATGGACCTAACATCTGATCAATCATTGTTTCATATTTCGCTAAAGGGTCAGAAATATAGTATATTTCTCCATACATCGTTGCTTTATATATTTTTTTGCATCCTGTTTCTGATATTGGCGCTCCAGGGCCTGATTCAAAATCAGCAACTGGATTTCCTTGATAAGTGCAAGTTTTTTCAGACATATCAGCTTCTTCACTTGTAATACTAAAATCTGGTGTTCCATTCCCGGCATCTGGATTACTACATATTGTTTTTCCGTTATCTAGTTTTGCACATACCATTCCTTTACTATCTGTATTTACTGTTAAATCACCTAATCTTGTTGTCACTGTTTTTGTTCCGAACTCTTTTATAGGAATTGTTGTTTCACTATCTTCTATTATTCCTTCTTCTTTAGGTTCACACATATTTTTCTTCGTTTCACAATAAGTTATATTTTTTGCACTTCCAGTTATTGTACCTGTTACTGAACCTCCACTATAAGCAAACTTAATCTCAGATGTTTGTACATTTTCTACATTGGTTCCCGCTGTAACATTTATTATTGATTTATATACTTTATTTGCTCCTTGTTCTTTTGTTGTATCATAATCTATCCATTCTTTTAAATGATATTCTTTTGATTCATTTTTACCTATTACTCCACTATATAATAAATGTGAGGCATATGCTCCATCTACTGTTTTTTCAATTGAAGTGGTTTCACTTAACTTACTTATTAAATTATCCATTGTATCACTAGATAATGCTACTTTTATATAATCTGCTTCTAATGTATTACTTTTTTGATCTAAACTTTCTAATGAAATATTATAACTGGTATCTTCATCACAATTATTTTTAATTGTAAAATCATAAGACTCTCCACTTAATCCTTCTACATCACTTACTGGGTATACTCCAGTTAAATCTAATGCCGGACTCTCATTTTCTATTGTTATACTTAAACATCCTGAATTAAAAGTATTTGCTAAACTTTGTTTTCCACCAGTCGATAAATATGAGAATGTAATCCCAGACAAAAAGACTATTCCTAATGCTACTATTCCCACTATAAAAATGCTCTTTTTCAATTTGATCACTCCTATTTTGAATAAATTATATCATGAATTAAATTAAAAGTACATAGACTAAGTACTTATTTTAAAAAATATTTTTGAGATAATGAAATAGGTGGTATAGATGAATTTTGATAAAGAAAGTGATGATTATTGTTTTACAGTTGCTCGAATGAATATTAAAAAATATCGAGCTAAAATGGGTATTACAAGTCAAGAGTTAGCGGATAGAGCACAGTTATCCTATCAATTTCTGAAAAATTTGCAATCAAAAAAAGCTGTAGTTCGTCCCCGACTTGATAGTTTGGCGAGGATTGCTAAAGCTCTTAATATTGAGTTAAGACAACTATTTGATGATTTAGAAGATTAAAAAAGCAAAGGAAATCCTTTGTTTTTAGTTTAATCTTCATCTATAGAACCACTAGAACTTACATGATAAGTTTTATTAGTGCTCTTAATTTTGATCGTATAACCATTACTATTTTTAGTTACAGTAAAGTCATCTTTATAATCTTCACTTAATTCAATATCATATCTTAAAGAGAAACTAGAATCTTCATATTCACCAATATTTAGTTCATAATTTTGAGTTATTACAACATAATAATCTTCATATAAGAATATATCTAAATAACCTGTATCATCTATTCGATCACCTTCAAAGTTATAAATATAACATTTTTTATCATTATCTCTAACTTTTAAGTAATTATCTACATAATCTACTATTCTATAACCATATTTGTCCGTTAAGATTTGACCAGCATTATCCATTAAAGCATAAGTACCACTGGATTCTTTTACAACATAATATTCTTTTAAGCGTTCAATATGAGCATAATTAAACGGAATAGCACTAGCAACATCTGTACCAATTCTAATCATTCCATATTTATTACTCTTATTTTTGGCCATTATATAAGCTTCTTCAGTCCCGGCATAAGTAACTTTAGATTCCCCTATGTAACTTCCGGCATCAACACTAGAATATTTACTTAAGACTTTTTTATCTTTTAAATCATATAGAACAATGGTGGTATTTTCACTACTAATTGAATCATTTACAAAGACAAAGCGACCATTAAAGATAGGAACCCAACCGACTTTTTTACTATTATCAGCTTCGACTTCATTTTGACTGTAAAACTCTTCGGTTGCAACTACACAGTTTTCTAAAAGAGTTGTATCTTTAGTAATATTATTTTTATTAGAACATGGGTATTTACCTAATAATTCGGTTTTTTCTTCATCTAAATAGAAATATAAGTTACCATCAAAGTAATTTAAATTAGGAATTGTAGAACTTATTTTGCCTTCATATGTATCAATTAATTTACTTTTAAAACTATTTTTATTCTTATAACTAATACTTATTACGTTATCTTCTATAGTGAGGTCATAAGCACTTTTAGTTTCGATTAAACGTTTATTTTTATCATAAACATTTAAAGTATTATAATTATCATTATTTAATTTTATACCATCTTCATTATATTTATTATTTTCATAATCCCGAATATAAAGTAAACCATCTTTTATTAATACAGCATAATTATCTAATAAGCTAATATATTCAAATTCAGTATCTTTATCAGTGAATAATTCTTCGCCTGTATAATTATATACTTTATAATCTTTATTATTAGCAACAACGATATAATTATTATTATAACTTTTTATTTTATCTTCTAAACCAGTACTTAGAGGTGTACCATTTCGGTCATAGATAAAGTATTTATTATCAGTTTTTACAACAAGATTAGAATCTTTATTAAACATGCCAATATAATCATAATTTAAAGGGATTTTTTCAGTTACTTCGGCTCCTAACTCTAAAGTGCCATATTTACCTTTAGAATTTTTTACAATAACATAGTCAGTATCACTAAAACCTTTTACTAAGACATATTTACCTTCTTCTTTTTTAGTTTCTATATTATATAAGATTATATCATTATCTTCTGTAGATTTATTATCATATATGAAAACATATTTATTGTTATATATTTTACTTCTTCGTTCAATTAATGATTCATCTTCATAAACATTTTTAGAACCATCAAAATCATCTTCATCATTATAATTTACAATGTAGCAGAGGTTTTCTTGTTTATTTTGACATTCATAAGTGCCGAGTTCATTTTCATCCTCATCAATAAATTTTAAAGTACCGTCTTCATAGATGTAGTTTTCTTTTTCGACGATTACTACTGGATTATTATGGTGTTTACTTGGATCTTTTTCTTCGGCAGTTAAAGCTTTAAAAACTATTAAACCTACAATTACAAATAATATTATAATACTAAATATTATGATTAAAACTTTTTGCCATTTAGCAAGATTTAACCAACGATCTTTTAGACTTTGGGATGTTTTTTGTTTCTTTTTCTTTTTAGGTTCTTTAGGTTCTTCTTCCTTAGTATTTAAGTCTAAATCTTGAGTTAAGTTGTTTTTACTTACTCCTTCGGTTTCGATATTGTCGATGGGACTTGGGACTTCATCTTTAATATCAAATAAGTCTTTAGTCTTATCTAAATCATCATACTTCATTCGTGATTCTCCTTTATATTAATTATAGTATAACACAAAAGAAAATAATAATCTATATGAACGAAAAAAAAAGTTAGATTTCTCTAACAATTAATTTTCTTCTTTTTCTATTTTAATTACTTCTGTATCTTTATAATACCCACATTTAGTGCACGCTCTATGGGGTTGTAAAGATGCTCCACATTTAGGACATTTTGTTAATGCTGGGGTCTCTTTTTTTAAGTGAGTACGACGCATTCTTTTTTTAGTTTTACTTGTTCTTCTAAAAGGAACTGCCATATTTCCACTCCTTCCTTAATCGTCCAATAACTCTTTTAATTTAGCAAGTCTTGGATCAACATCATTATTTTTATTTTCATATCCTAAGCTCCACCCATCGCCTGATAATTTGGCATTTTTGGTATTAGTTATCCGGATGGGAACTTCTAGAACAATATTTTCCCACAAAATTTTAAGAATATCAAGTGTATTTTGATTATTTATTGTATAAACTTGTAAAAAATCGGGATTTATTTCGTATTCTTCTTCTATTTTTAGATTTAAGGGATAGGAAATGTCATCTAGGGTTATGCTATCTATTAAAATCATATCGCCGGTTAGAGTGAGGTCTAAGCAGAGGTTTTCGAGAGAATTGTAATAAATTCGACCCTTAATGTAAAGATTATTTAAAGCTTTGATGGATTTGTTTGGGTATTTTGTTAAATCAAGGGTTATGGGGTTGTCTAAAGTTACTTCGGTATTTTGAAGTTTTACAAGATCTATAGTCATTTGGTTCACCTATTAAATTATATTATAGATTCGGAATTTTAACAAGTGAATTTGGAGGAAAGATAAAAATAAAAGAGAGAAGTAAATCTCTCACAATGAAGTTTTATATTCTTGCCAATGAATAAGTTAGAAAGCAACATTGGCAAGATTAAGATGCTATAAATGGATCAGTTGAAATACCTGTGCCTGTAAATTGTGTTTTAGGAGTTAAGCAAATAACTGGGCGAAGACCTAGAGCTCCAACTAAACGTATACTATCTATAGAACCATTATCGCGAATTCCAAACACAAAAGGTTCGTTATATCCTTGTTGAAAATATGATGGAGACATGGTCCAGAAAAGCTGCTTTGTATATAAATAATATTCAGAGTTATTCCCATTATCTAAGCCTCCAGCAAAAATTGCTTCATCGGCTGTAATTAAACCTATTGGATATTGTAAAACATTATTACCACTTTTAGCCTCAGTGTATGAAAAAGTATCTTTTTCTTTGCCAACTATTGTTCCACACTTAAAAATTGGATAACGAAACTTAGAATAGTATCCCATTCTAAGAAAAGCACCATATGAAGTTCCTACTTGGTATAATCCATTGTCTTCAAGCAAATCTTCAGTCCATGTTGTGTTTGTTGCAGCACTAGATCTATCTGCACAAAAAGTTGCATTTTTATCTATTAAGCCATTACCATTTGCCCATTCATCTAATAAATTTTGTTCGAACCAACTATCTAATTTTTCAGCAGCAAAACTTTTGGTGCTAAGACCTCTTTTTTCGTCTAATGTATAATAATATCCTACATAATTTTTATTTGCACTCGCTCCATTTTGAGTAGCATAGTAGTAATCATTAGGACTCCTACTTGGTGTATCAATAGTTATTTGGGTTGTTGTTCCTGTAGTTGCTGGTGCTGTACCATTACTTGTTCCTGCATATATCAGCCTTATACTTCCATCACCATTTATTCGGATGATCCTCCACCATATGTCTTCTCCTGTACTACCGTCTGTACCTGTTTTTCCAAATTTAACCCAATTATCCTCAACTTTTCCTCTAAAGTAATATGTATCACCTAAATCATCTGTTCCTTTGTACATTATGCCTGAATTATCTGCAGTTTCAACTGTTGTAAAAACTGTACTTCCCTCTTTGGCTGTTTTATTTAAATCATCTACTATTACCTTCGAGGTTCTTTTCTTGTCAAAATATAAATAGCATTTTTCATTTTTCTTTAATTTATTTATTATATGTTCTCCATTTTCATTAGTATATAACTTATCATGTTCTTCTTGTCCATCTAAAGTGCAATAACTTTCAGTTGTATTTATTTCATAATCACTTCCTGGCATTTCATTTATAGGATCGTAGCATTCCTCTCCAGTACAGTTCTTATCGTCTTTGTGTTGATATAATGCCATGACTTTAAAATCATAACCACCGGAATAATTAATTGTTCCACTTACAATAGGTACACTAACAGTAGTTTTGTATTTAGCTTTTGTAATATTTAATACTAATACACTCCCTATTATAATTATTGCTGTTAAACCAATTATTATAGTTTTAGTATAATTTTTATTTATTTTCTCATATTTCAATTAAATCTTTCCCTCTTTCTACTATCAACTATATTAGAAATTTCTAACTTATACTAAAATTATAATCTAGCAAGTGTCAAAAGTCAAGAAAAAGTTCGGCATTTAGAGCAAGTTATTTTTTTTAAAACTTATAAATGAGAAAATTATACTGGTGATTTTATGAACTATGGCGAAATTATGAAAAAAATTAGAGAAAGTAATGATATTACTCAGAGTGAAATGGCTCAAATATTAAACATAAGTAGAAGTACATATGGCCATTATGAAGTAGAATATCAGATTATTCCTCTTGAACACTTAATTAATTTCTGTAATTATTTTGGTATTTCTATTGATTTTATGTTTAGCTTAACTAAAAATTATGTTTGTGAAAATATTAATCATAAGATTGATAAAATTCTTATTGGAACGAGATTAAAAGAGTTTAGAAAAGAAAGAAAATTAACTCAAGAAAAGTTGGCAACTATACTTAATACTACAAAAACAGTTATATGTGGATATGAAAAAGGAAGATATTTAATTGCAACACCTTTTTTATATGATATATGTAAGAAATATAAGATCTCTGCTGATTATTTATTAGGTAGAGTTGATGATTCTAAATATCTTAAATAGACTAGTGTCGATTTCTGTCGAACGAAATTTCTTTACAAAGTAACATATTATATTTATAATGGATTTAGAGTGTTAGGG
>CANQDN010000049.1 GCA_947593275.1 uncultured Bacilli bacterium | reverse complement strand
AGCAAAACCTTTTATCATATATTCTTTTAGTATTTTAGTTGCCCATATTCTAAATTCAGTTGCTTTTTTAGAATTAATTCGATAACCAACTGCAATTATAGCGTCTAAATTATATATTTTAGTCTTATAGTTTTTTCCATCCGAAGCAGTTATCGAGGAATCCTCGACAACTGACTTTTCATCAAGTTCATTATCTTTAAATATGTTTCTTAAATGCAGGGATATGTTATCGGTAGAGCAATCAAAAATTTTAGCCATAGCTTTTTGGGTAAGCCATAAAGTTTCATTTTTATAGATTGCATCAACAACTATATTGCCATCTTTATTTTTGTATATTAATAAATTATTTTGTTCTAATTTTTTCATTATCTCATCTCCAATCTATAATTTTCTCAAAATGTAAAAACCTTTTTTGGCAATTTCTTCTATTTATAAGGGGTTGTGATGGTGTTTCCATAAATCCGTATCGCACAGTTGATGTTTGTATTATTTTTATTCATTTTTATCACAACCTTTTTCATTTAATAATTTAAATTTTTCGGCATTATTAAGAATATCCAATTGATATTTACATATATTACTTAGTATTTCAAATCTTTCTTCTTTTGATTTTCCTTCTTTAATTAGTTCAGCATTATGGGATTCTAAATTAGATAAAACAGTTAATTCATTTATGGAAGCATAATCTCTTAGATTTGAACTTTTTGCTAACTCTGGATTAAGATCTCTCCAAGTTTTGGCTGTTGTATGAAATAACACAACATTTAAAATATCAGCTTCTTCTGCATATTTTAACCACTCTTTATTTTTAAAATAATCATTATTAGGCAATATATATCTTTTTATAGCATTAGTATGTATTAAATAATTATTCTTTGTAAGTATTCTTTTTATATCCCATTCTCTATTTTGATTTTCTATTTCTTTTAATCTTTCAAACTCTTTTATTAAATATAATTTGAATACTGGACTTATGGCAGATGCAAATTCAAAAGCTATATCTTTATGAGCATAAGTTCCACCATATTTCCCACGTTTAGAATAAATACCAATCGCATTTGTTTTTTCACACCATTCAGTTACACTAAGTGTAAAAGTATGAAGTCCAGCATTTTTTCTAAATCCGTCGAATTCGACGGAATTAAAATTTGGATTATAAATTGATTCCCAGGTACCTAAAAACTCTAAAGTAATTCTATTTCTTAACCAATTGCGGATGATATCATCAGATTTCGATTTTCCTTCTTTATATTTACCAAAATCAGAAATACAAATATAATCATTATCATTTAATTTTGTAACATTGACTCTTATGTTTTGAACTTCTAATATTTTATTAGACATATATTCACCTCTTTTGCTTATAAATGGTTTTTATGTAATTCCATAAATATTATCAAATTAAAATTCGTATATAATAGAGTTATTTATAGTGTCTTTATTATCTATAAAAACTTTAACTTCAAGGGAGTTAGGTACAATATCAAAATTATTTCTTTCATTCATATAAGTAATTGTTTTTGATATATTTTCAAAATTAAAATAAAAGCATAAATAATCATTAGTTATTTTTTCTACATAAACTTTAGAAGGCAAAATTAATGCTGCCTCATTATTTTCATGTAATATATATTCATTAAATTCAATATTTTCTTTTTTACCAATTTTGATATTATTGATTTCCTTCCAATTATAATATACACAAACTTGTAAACAATAAGTGCCATACTTATCAATAATTCTTAAATCGCTTTTATCTAATTCAATTCTACTTATTCCAATATTTTTACCATTTAAAATCATAATATTTTCATTCATTATTATCACTCCATAAGTTTATTTAATTTCTTCAATTTTTTATTGGCTTGTTTACTTCAACAAGCCAATCTTTCCTTTTAAATATTTTAGTTGCCCATATTCTAAAGTGTGTTGCTTTTTTATAATTATCAACGTCGGTTTTCCCGACAGTGTTAGTTTCTTTCTTCTACCATTCGTATTTTTATTCCAAGAACCCCATATTGTTCTTGTTCTTCTTTAGAATAATATTTTTCCATATCTTTTGGACTTGCAATATCATTTTCAGCATATCCTAATGCTACTTTATCAAAATGTTTATATAATTCATCAAAACTCGCATATTTATATAATTTTACTATTTCAACCAATATAGTTTCTGATGTAGTTCTATTGGTAAATTCAATTAAATCTTTTTCTTTTAATAATTGTCTTTTTTCATCATTTAATCTCATTTCGATTGTCTTATTTCCAGACTTTATGCGATTAAATGGATCATTATTTAACTTCATATTATATTTCATACTTAATCTCCTTATATTTTTATAATCAAAGTCCTTTTTAGTTATTTAATAAAGCATATAAAAAATATGATGCATAGCATTACGAAAAAATGGTTCAAAGTGTCTAACTATATAGGATTAATCGTAATAAATCCGTCAATATTTGTTTTGGAGGATGTTTTTTAAAGTATAAATAATATAACTTTATTTGTTTACTTTTCCAAATGATTTAAAAGGATAAATTATAAAGTTAGTTGTTCCTTTAATTTCATCTTTTTTAATAGTTCCAAAAACCCTTGAATCTAAAGATATCTTCCGATTATCCCCCAAAATAAAGTATTCATCATCATCTAAAGTTACTTTATCAATATCATAAGTTAAGCCATAACCATATTTATCTTTCAAGACTTTATCATTAATATAAATTTCATTATTTTTAATTTCGACAGTTTCTCCAGGCATTCCAATGATTCTTTTAATAAGGTTATCTTCTTCGCTTTCAATTTTTAAAACTACTATATCAAAGCGATTTACTTTGCCTAATTTATTTAGAATCATAATTTCTCCGCCTTTTAAAGTGGGATACATACTTTTTCCATTAACACGCACTGGGGTTACAATAAAACTTCTTATTAAAACTACCACAATAATAATAATAACATAAGGAATTAAACTTTTTAAAAATTTCATATTATCACCCTACCTAAAAATAGTATCACTTTTTTTAATTTTGTTCAATAAAATTTTAATTTATTCCAAAAAAAAGAACCTAAATAGTTCCTTTATTGGCGTCGTTTCTTTCTTTAACACGGTATTCTTTACGCATATTCTTAATGAAATTAAGTTTAGCTCTTCTAACCATACCTTTTTTAACAACCACAATTTTATCAATAGTTGGGGTATTTACAGGGAAAATTCTTGTAACTCCAACTCCTCCAGAAGTTTTTCTTACTGAGAAAGTTTCAGATACTCCACTACCTTTTTTAGCTACAACTAAGCCTTCAAAAGCTTGGATTCTTTCCTTTTTACCTTCTTTTACCCATACATCTACACGTACAGTGTCTCCAACACGAAATTCTGGTGTGTCTTTTTTAATATGACGTTCATTAATTTTATCAACTAAATTAGCCATTTCTACACATCCTTTCTATAATTTATAACCAACAATCATTTAATAATAAAGCGGATTGTTTTCTCGGGTTCTTGTTCATTATATCACATAGTTTTATTTATTACAACTTCTAATTGACACTTTTTAATAATACTTCATAAGATCCATTAGGACTTTCAACGGAAATTTTTTCTCCGGCTTTATGGCCAATTACTGCTTTACCAATTGGACTTTCGTTAGATATTTTGTTATTAAAAGGATCAGCTTCTAATGAACCTACTATTTTAAATTCTTCAGTATCATCAACATCATATTCTATAACGATAGTTGAACCAACATTAGCGACATTTTTATCTTTATTATCAATAATTTCACTATGTTCAAGTTTATATTCTAGTTCTTTAATTCGACTTTCTAGTTGGGCTTGTTCATTTCTAGCAGCATCATAATCGGCATTTTCGGATAAATCACCCAAACTGCGGGCATATTTAAGTGCATTAATCACTTCTGGTCTTTTATTTAACTTCAAATCGTTTAACTCCGCTTCAAGTTCTAAATAACCTTCGGGAGTTAGTACTACAGTATTTTCTTGTTTCATAATCTTTTTTCTCCTTAATTTTTATATCTATAAAAGAATACTACAAAAAGTCATTTTTGTCAAATATTTTTAAACGCATCATTGAATACTTGGGTAACTTTCTTCCTACATTTAGATAAACAAGCATTCTGGGATGGCGCGCTATAGATATTTCTTCTTTGTTTTCATCTAATATTTTATTAATAGTATAACTAAATGGTTCCATATTGGGGCCAAAAAACTCGACTACATCGCCAATTTTGAAATAATTTCTTTGTTCAAGTAATATTTCTTCATTAAAACTATCTAAGACAACTCCTAAAAAGTCTTGATTAGATACTTCATCTCTTCCTAAAAAATACTGAGCTTCATGATTGGGGATACCCATATAAAATTGGTCGGTACTTTCTCTATTAGCGCATCTATTAATAATATTATTAGAATATAATATGTCTTTTTCTTTTAAATTATGTTTTTTTATTTTATCTAATAAATTACGATATTCATAAATAATGGTCGCTATATAATATATAGAACGCATTCTTCCTTCAATTTTAAATGAATTTACTCCAATATTTAGCATATCATTCAAATATTTAGACATATTTAAATCTTTGGGAGTCATACTAAATACTTCATCTTCTTCATTTATTTTGAAAGTCCACCGACATATTTGAGCACAACCTCCTCGATTAGAATCTCTATTAGTTGTAACATTAGATAATACACATTTGCCACTGAAGCTTGTACACATAGCACCCCCAATAAAGCATTCTATTTCTAAGCCCGTTTTTTCCTTAATTAGCTTGATATCTTCTCTAGTGGCTTCTCGAGCTAAAACTATTCTTTTTACTCCTAATTTCTTATAAAATTGGGCTGCTTCATAATTAAGAGTTGAACTTTGGGTTGAAACGTGAACTTCTAGAGGAATATTATTTTTTTGGATTATATCAATCACGGCAATATCACTTACTATTACAGCATCTACTTTAATACTTGCAAGTTCTTCTAAATATTCCTTAAGACCGGACAATTCTTTATTATGTAAAACGATGTTTACAGTTACATAAATTTTTCTTTTTAAATTATGAGCAAATTCTACGGCTTCTTTTAATTCTTCTAAACTAAAATTAATGGCATTTGCTCTTAAAGAATAATTATATCCTCCAACATAAACGGCATCAGCACCATATAAATAAGCAATCTTAAGTCTTTCTAAATTGCCCGCGGGAGCAAGTAATTCCATCATTTTTCTTCCCCCTTTAACTTATATATAGTGGCATTTTCGCTTAAATACTTATAAGGATATTTATTTTCTAAAAAATCATCAGAATTTAATATTTCTTTTATAGAAGCATTATCTAGAAAAACTGAATTAATAAAATGATATAAAACATTTTTTTCATTCTTTAATCTAAGTCCATTATAGGGTTTATCTGGATAAATTACTGTTCCATAATCATTTTCGATAATTTTAAATTTTTTAGAACTAATTATTTCTTCTAATAAAGAACTTTTAGGAACTTCTTTATGAAAATGATCATTATAATTAGTAAGAAGTTTTCTTCGGGAATACATAATATTTACATATCCGAATGTATATAAAACTAAAGGTTTATTAGCTTTTTTTAAGATTTCTTTGGTTTCTTCTTGGGTTATATCCGGACTTACTAAAACACTATCTACATAATTTAAAAAGACATTAATACTATAATAATTAGTATTAAAATGATTTAAAAATAATATTTTAGTTATATTAATATTATTATCTATTAAAACATTTAATATTCCTATATCATCAAAAACAATTCCTTTTATATTTGATGGTAAATTTAGTAAGATAGCCTTTAATTCTTGAATTCCAGCATTATCGAGGATGCGGTTAACAAAAATAAAGCCTGCATCTTTTATTTCATCTAGCTTAAATGTTTTAGGATAGCCCACACAAAAACCATCAAGGGGAAAAAGGAAAGTAATATTACTTTCATCTTTTAAATCCTTAACAATTTCATAATTAGGAACTAAAAGTAAAATATTATTTGCTTTCATTTTTACGAACACTCACCGCTAAACCATCACCTATATCATATAAGTTGGTATCATATTCTTTATTATTCTTTAAAAACTCAATATATTCTTCTATTTTAGCTACTAAACTTCGTAAACTTTTAGATTCTATTTCACTTGATTTTCCAACATAACCATGAAATTTCATATTATCACTAATAATTGTTCCATCACTAGTTAAAAAATATTTAAACTTTTCAAAAAATTTAATATTTTGAGCTTTGGCAGCATCTATAAAAATCATATCATAAGTAACATTACTTAAGTTAACATCCAATGCATCTTGAAAAACGACGGTTATTTTATTTTCAAAGCCACAACGTTTAACATTTTTAAGACATTCCATGTATCTTGCTTCATCTCTTTCAATAGTTGTTACTTTAACATCGGGAGCAACCCCGGCCATTAAAATAGTTGAATAACCAATGGCACTTCCTATCTCTAAAATATTCTTTATATTATGAGCTTTAATATATTTCATAATAAAAGTAATCGAATCTTTCTCAATTATTGGGACATTATGCTCCGAGGCATAACTTTCCATATCTAATATTAATTCTTTCATTTAATTCATCTCCATTTAATATTCGTAGTATAATCCTGCTTGAACTAGTTCTCTTTTTTTAGCTACATGCTCACTATAAGTCTTAGTAAAATAAGTATTGGCATTTTTATCGGCGACGAAGAAGAAATAGTCATGTTCGGTGGGATTTAAGACGGCTTTTATTGATTCTAAGCTGGGACTACATATTGGTCCAATAGGAATCTTTCCTACATTACAAGGGGTTCTTGTATTATATCCATTATTACAATTATCAATTTCTGCTTGGGATAAATCCTCTTCTCTAAAATCTTTTTTAGCAGCATAATAAGTTGTCATATCACTTCCTAAAGAGTCGCCAATACTAAGACGATTAAAAAAGACTCCAGCAACTCCGGCACGATCATTAGAGTTTGCTCCTTCTACTTCTACAATACTTGCTAAAGTAAGAATTTCATGAATACTATATTTACTATTTTCGATTTCTTCTTTTAAAGGCTCTAAAATAGAATCTAAGCCATCGAGCATTTTTATTACGATATCTTTAGTATTACTATTATTATATAATTCATATGTACTAGCAAATAAATAGCCCTCTAAAGGATAATAAATACCATCCTTTAGGATATCTTCAGTTAAAAACCAATATTTTTCAATTAAAGATTCTAAAAATTCTCGATCATTTAAAATTGCTATTACATCTTCTTCACTTTCATTTGTAGCTTTGGCAATCTTACTAGCATACTCTGTTAATCTTTTGCCTTCAATAAAAACGATTTTATAAGTATTATCTTCTTGTTTGATATCTCCCCTACCAATTTTTTGGATAATTTCTCGAGCTCCCATCGCTTTATTAAGATTATAGACTCCGGCTTGTAAATTTATATTTCTATTTAATCCTAAATAAATGAGCAAACTAAGTTTACTTTTAACTAAATCAGCTTCTTTAAGATTATTTACAATATCGACTTTTTTTGTTCCTTCTTTAATTGTAAATTCAATATTTTTAGAACTTTTAGAAACCGGAGATAACCCATAAAAATATAAGCCAACAAGTCCTCCGATTAATAAAATTATTACCCCCAAAATTACTAATACTTTCTTTTTCATAATACCTCATTTAATCATTAATTTTATCTTCAATTTGGGATAATAAACTTTCAATTAAAGTCCATTCTTCATCGGTTTTAATATCTTGTAACTCTAAATTTTCGCCATTTTTATCATAAGTTGCGGCATAAGTTATAATGCTTCCCTCTTCATCTTTATTATTATCCGTAAAAACTATATAACTCTTTTTTGTTTCATCTGAATCAAAAGTAAATAAAATCTCATATTCGATTGTTTTACCACTTTTATCAGTAATAGTAAACATTCTCCCTTTTTCTTTATTCATTTTTATCCTCCATTTTAATATACGCCTCTAAAATAATTTGAGCCGATAAACTATCTATAACTTTTTTTCTTTTTTTTCTACTTGTATCGTTGTCTAGTAGTATATTTTCTGCTTCAATTGTAGTTAAGCGTTCATCTATTAGGATTACGGGAATTGCTACTTCTTTTTCAAGCATTTCTTTAAACTGAAGGCTTCTTTTACTAGCAAAACCTAAGGTATTATTCATGTTTTTAGGTAATCCTAAAATAATTTTAGCAATTTCATAACGAGCGATAATTTCTTTTAATTTTTTTAAAGCATCCGCATAATCTTCCTCTTTAAATTTTATAACCTCAAGAGTACTTGCGATTGTTCTTGTTTTATCCGTTATGGCAACTCCTAAAGTTTTAGTTCCTAAATCTAAGCCTAAATAACGCATAGCATTCCTCCCTAATACCTATTAATTTTAACAGAATTTTAAGGAAATTACAAGCTTAACATACTTTTTTAGGATAAAGCTTAATTACAACTGCCTCGCCATTTAATGATTGTTTTACCATTACTGTCTAAATCATAGGCATAGCAAATACTTTTATCTTCGTTGCAAATTGAAGAAAGACAATATTTTTCTCTTCCCTCTTTTAAATTGTGATGTCTTATACTTGGAATTAAAATTAAATAAATAAAACATAGAGCAAATACTAGTATTCCAAGGATAATTAAAAACTTTTTTAAACTTATTTCTTTATTTAACATAAGTGCCTCCTATAAATTTGGGGTTATATATTTTGCTAATAAAATATATAGCAAAAATAATGTTACAGCCCCGAAAAAGATAGCTTCATATAATTTTATTGTTTTATCTTTAAATTTCTTTTTTTCTTCTTTTTTCATAAAAATACCTCAGCTATATTGTAACATAAATATTAAAATAATAAAAGGCCCTAAAAAAATTATAAAAGAAAACTCTATATAGAGTTTATACTACCATCCCTTTGGATGAAATAAGTTACTTTAATTCTTCTAACATTTTTTCTTTTAGTTTATCTATATCCGTGAAAAAAACTTTAATACCTCTTGTATGCAATTTCATTAAATTTTGAAAATTTTTAAGAATAATTCTTTCTAATTTTTCTGGAACTCTTGCTGGCTTACCATCCACTGTATGTACATGATCAATATATTTTTCTAGAGTGGGAAAACTATTTTGTAATAATATAGCAGTCTCCTCATCAAAAATTTTATCAATTAAGATTGTATTACAAAATCCATACTTCTCGACTTTTTTATCAATAATCTTTTGATATTTATCAACTTTAGAACTAATAGGTATAAACCATAAAATATTTTTATCTTTAATTGTAAAATAAGTAGGTCTCTTTTTCCCTTTTTCATGGTTTTGCATTAAATTATCATCATTAACGACATCAAAATATTCATCTTTGATGTGATATAAATAACCGGTTTTTATTTTCATTGTCATCAACTCCTTAAATAATAATATCATAAAACAAAAGAAAACTCCATCATATGATGAAGTTTTTCTACATTTTCATCCGGGATTATTTATTACTCGCTAGCCACCCGGAAGCGAGAAACATTGTCGACCGGGATTATTTATTACTCGCTAGCC
>CANQDN010000048.1 GCA_947593275.1 uncultured Bacilli bacterium | reverse complement strand
GAATATTTTATATAAGAGCATTTCCTATTGGGGGATTTGTTTCCATGGCTGGTGAAGTATATGAAGATGATGATACTAAAAAAATCCCTAAAGATGAGTTTATGTGCAATAAAAAATGGTATCAAAGAGTAATTATTTTAGCCGCCGGAGTATTTAATAACTTTGTTTTAGCGCTTATTATCTTATTTTTAATGGCTTTAATCTGGGGTGCTCAAAGCCTAACTCCTAAAATTGGCGAAATAATAGATGGTAGTGCTATCGCTGCATCCGGAATTAAAGTGGGCGACACAATTATAGAAGTTAATGGAAAAAAAGTTTGGAGTTGGGATAAAGCTCAAATCCTACTTTATATGAAAGATAAAGATGGGGTATATGATCTAAAAATTAAACATGCTGATGGAAGTACAGATAATTATCATGTAAAACCAAGTATTATTAAAAATGAAGATACAGGAGAAGAACAACAACAATTTGGCTTTAAGGTTGCTAGTGAAACTACTCATGGATTTTTAGCCAGTATAAAATTTGCTTTCTTAAAGTTTACTAGTTTAATTGAAACAATGTGGCTTACAGTAGTTAATTTATTTACTGGTAAAATTGCCGTTAATAATTTATCAGGTCCTGTAGGTATATATCATGTTGTAGGAGAAAGTATGGCGATAGGCTTAGAACAAGTAGTATACTTAATAGCGTTCTTAAGTATTAATGTTGGTTTAATTAATATTTTACCTATTCCCGCTTTTGATGGAGGAAGAATTTTCTTCTTAATTATTGAAAAGATTAAAGGTAGTCCTATAAATCAAAAATTTGAAAATTGGTGTCATACAATATTCTTCTTCTTATTAATTTTATTAATGATTTATATAACTATATTTGATATAATAAGATTTTCTTAAAAAGAAAGTCTTTTTTATTTTCTAAAATTATGATAAAATAACTTATATGTCCCAGTAGTTCAGCTGGATAGAATATTAGCCTCCGACGCTAAAGATCATGAGTTCGAATCTCATCTGGGACACCATTTTAAGTAATTAATTGGGGAAGGAAGATTTATGATGGTTATTCAAAATGTTAAGGGTGGTTATGATTTTTTACCACAAGAACAAAGAATTAGAGAATATATTAATCATATCTTAAAGAAAACTTTTTTAGAATATGGTTATATGCCTATTGAAACACCTATATTATGCTATTATGATATCTTAGCGGGTAAATATAATGAAGATAATGATCTTTTAAAAGAAATCTATAGACTAAAAGATCAAGGAAAAAGAGATTTAGGTTTACGCTATGATTTAACAGTTCCTTTTGCTAAATTTATTGCTTTAAATAAAAATAATATAAAATTACCTTTTAAAAGATTCGAGATTAATAAAGTATTTCGTGATGGACCAGTAAAAGTCGGAAGAGATAGGGAATTTACCCAATGTGATGTAGATGTTGTTGGTTTGTCCGGTCAAATGATTGAAGCAGAATTATTAAGTTTATACTCTTGTGCTTTTAAAAGATTAGAAATACCTATAATTATTAAATATAATAGTCGGAATTTAATGCGTGGTTTAATTATAAATGCTGGGATTAAAGAAGAATTAGTTAATTCCGTAATTACTGTAATTGATAAAAAAGATAAATTAACTAAAGAAGAATTTACTAAAAATTTAAAAGCTTTAGATCTTAAAGAAAGTTCTATAAAGAGTTTAGAAGAAGATTTTACTAAAAGTTTAGATGACTTAAAAAAGAAATATGCTGATACTTCGAGTGCAGAGATAACAAAAGGTTTAGAGGAACTCTCTAATTTAAGAGAATATTTAGAAAGTTTAAATATTTTAGATGAATGTGTATTTGATCTCACTTTAGCCAGAGGTCAAGACTATTATACTGGAAATGTTTTTGAAGTATATGAAAAAACTGGAAAACTTACCGGTTCTATCGGGGGTGGAGGCCGCTACGATAAAATGATCACCGACTTTATTAGTGATGGTAATCTCTATCCCGCAATTGGTATCAGTTTTGGTTTAACAAGTATTTTCGAGTTATTAAAAAATAGAGAACTATTTTCTAATTCTACAGGTTTAGATATTTATATAATTCCTATGAATACTAAAAAAGAAAGTTTAAATCTTGCCAATGCGATAAGAAATCTCGGTTATCATGTTGATATTGAAATGAATGATAAAAAAATGAAAAAAAGCCTCGATTTTGCTAATAAAGAGAATATTCCTTATGTAATTATCCTAGGTGAAGATGAATTAAAGGAAAAATCATTTAAAATTAAAGATATGCGTCTAAAAAAAGAATACACAATAGATATGAATAATATAAATAAAGTTAAAGAAGTTTTAGAAGGGATTAAAGACTAACAAAAAGTTAGTTTTTTTAAAAAAGCTGTACTTTTAAACAAGTGTATGCTATTATAGAAATAGGTGAATAAATATGTTAAATTATATAATTGGAAAAGTAATGGATCAAGAAAGTAATTATATTGTTTTAGAAAATAATAATATTGGTTATACAATATATGTTGCTAATCCCTATAGTTTTGCTAAAGATAGTATTACTCAAGTATTTTTATATAATCATGTAAAAGAAGAAGAATATACTTTATATGGTTTTAAAACTAAAGAAGAAAGAAATCTATTTTTAAGACTTATCGATGTTAAAGGCTTAGGCCCAAAAATTGCAATGCCTATGCTTGCCACCGGAAGTATATCCGGAATTGTTGATGCGATAGATCGTGAAAATATCTTATATTTAACAAAATTCCCCAAAGTTGGCGAAAAGTTAGCTAGACAAATTATCTTAGACTTAAAAGGTAAACTTGCCAGTAAAGAAGATATGTCTTGCGCCGGAGATTTTGATGATTTAGTAAGTGTCTTAGAAAGTTTAGGCTATAAAAATACCGAAATTAAGAAAGTTTTACCAAAAGTTAATGCTTCCCTAGATATAGAATCTCAAGTAAAAGAAGCTTTAAAATACATGCTTAAATAAAAAATAAGACATTTAAGTACTTGTGTGGTATAATAAATAAAGAAAGGACTACTGGATTATGGATGAAAGAGTTGTATCAACTAACGAATTAGATATAGATAGTTTTGAACAGAGTATTAGACCCCTTACATTAGATGAATATGTAGGTCAAGAAGAAATAAAAGAAAATCTAAGAGTTTTTATTGAAGCTGCCAAAATGCGTGATGAATCATTGGATCATGTTCTTTTATATGGTCCTCCCGGACTTGGAAAAACAACTCTTGCTCATATAATTGCTAATGAACTAGGAAGTAATATTAAAACTGCAAGTGGGCCTTCATTAGAAAAAAGTGGTGATCTCGCTGCCGTTTTATCAACTCTTGAGCCAGGAGATGTCTTATTTATTGATGAAATCCATCGGATGCCCAAGTTTGTTGAAGAAATATTATATCCGGCTATGGAAGATTTTGAATTGGATATTATAATCGGTACTGAAGGAAAGAGTAAAAGTATAAAAATCGACTTACCACCATTTACTTTAGTCGGCGCTACTACTAGAGCGGGTGATTTATCTAGTCCTCTTAGGGATCGTTTTGGAATAGTCTCTAAACTTAATTATTATAAAGATAGTGAATTACAACAAATAGTTAAAAGAACAGGCCGCGTTTTAAGCATGAATATTGATGATGATGCCGCCCTAGAAATCGCTAGACGTTGTAGAAAGACTCCAAGAGTTGCTAATCGTTTATTTAAAAGAGTTCGAGATTTTGCTTTAGTAAATGGTACAGGAACTATTGATTATGCTATAACTATAGATAGTTTAAAGAAACTTAAAGTAGATGAATATGGCCTAGATCAAATCGATATTGAATATTTAGAAGCTTTAATAAATAAATTTAATGGAGGACCAGTTGGTGTTGAAACTATTGCAACAGCAATCGGTGAAGAAGTAACTACTATTGAAGATGTAGTTGAACCATTTTTACTTCAAGAAGGTTTTATTAAACGAACTCCAAGAGGAAGAATGGCGACTGATAAAGCTTATGATCATTTAAAAATAAATAGGCAAGAAACATTATTTTAAGGGGTGAATTATAATGAAATTAATTGATGGTAAAAAGATATCTTTAGAAATACGTGAAAATTTAAAAAAAGAAATCGAAAAATATAATATAAAACCTAGTTTAGCAATTATTTTAGTGGGTGAAGATGAAGCTAGTAAAATATATGTTAGAAATAAATTAAAAGCTTGTAGTGAGATAGGAATAGAAGCTAAAGTATTTAATTTTAATGCTGATGTAGCGGAAGAAGAACTAATTCTTTTAATTAAAAAATTAAATGCCGATAATAATATTGATGGTATAATCGTTCAAAGTCCACTCCCAAAGAACTTAAATGAATATTTAATTAGTAATACCATTGATCCAAGTAAAGATGTTGATGGCTTTGGAAGTTATAATTTAGGCTTACTCGCGGCTAATAAACCCAATTTTATCGCTGCTACTCCTTTAGGTATTTTAAAATTATTAGAATATGAAAATATTGAACTAGAAGGCAAGAATGTCGTAATTATTGGCCGAAGTATTATTGTAGGTAGACCTCTTCTTTTAGCTTTATTAAATAAAGATGCCACCGTAACTATAACTCATAGTAAAACTAAGAATTTAAAAGAAATAACTAAAAAGGCCGATATCCTTATTGTTGCCATCGGTAAAGCAAATTATATTACTGAAGAATATATAAAAGAAAATGCCGTTATAATCGATGTTGGAATTAACCGCGTAGAAGGTAAACTTTATGGTGATGTTGATTTTAATCGCATTAAAGATAAAGTAAGTTATATAACTCCTGTTCCTGGGGGTGTTGGACCACTAACTGTTGCTATGCTACTTTCAAATGTAGTTGAAGCAAGAAAAAAGAAAGAGGGAATCTAAATGGATAAAAAAATAAAAGAAGCTTTAGAAAATGAAAAGAAACGTCAACAAAATAATATTGAACTTATCGCATCCGAAAACTATGTTTCTAAAAGTGTTTTAGAATTACAAGGAAGTATTTTTACCAATAAATATGCCGAAGGTTATCCTGGTAAAAGATATTATGGTGGCTGTGTAAATGTTGATATAGTAGAAAATTTAGCCATTGATTATGCTTGTAAATTATTTGATGCTAAATATGCAAATGTTCAACCCCATAGTGGTTCTAGTGCCAATATGGCTGTATATCGGGCTTTACTAAAACCAAATGCTAAAGTTTTGGGTTTAAATTTATCTCATGGAGGTCATCTAACTCATGGCCATAGTATTAATTTTAGTGGTCTTGATTATCAGTTTATCGCCTATAATTTAGATAGTAAAACTGAAATGTTAGATTATGAAGAAATAAGAAAGATTGCTTTAAAAGAAAAACCTCAAATGATAGTCGCTGGAGCTAGTGCTTATTCCAGATTTATTGATTTTAAAAAGTTTAGAGAAATTGCTGATGAAGTAGGAGCACTCCTATTTGTAGATATGGCTCATATTGCGGGTTTAGTCGCTGCCGGTTTACATGAAAATCCCGTTAAATATGCTGATGTTGTATCATCAACTACCCATAAAACATTAAGAGGCCCTAGAGGGGGTATTATCTTAACTAATAATGAAGAAATTATAAATAAGATAAATAATACAATATTCCCAGGTATTCAAGGTGGTCCTTTAATGCACGTAATCGCCGCGAAAGCTGAATGTTTTTATGAAGCTTTACAACCTGAATTTAAGATTTATGCTGAACAAATAATTAAGAATGCTAAAACTCTAGCCCAAACTTTACAAAATGAAGGCTTAAAAATAATCTCAGGAGGTACAGATAATCATTTAATGCTTGTTGATGTTAAAAGTTCTTTAGGCCTAACTGGAAAAGAAGCTGAGACCATCCTTGATAAGATCTGTATAACCGTCAATAAAAATACCATCCCAAATGAGACTGAATCACCTTTTAAAACTAGTGGTATAAGACTTGGAACCCCAGCCATGACAACACGTGGCCTAAAAGAAAAAGAATTTGAAGAAATTGGTCATATTATTGTTAAAGCTTTAAAAAATAAAGATAATGAAAGTATCCTTTTAGACTTAAAAAAAGAAGTATTATCTATTACAGATAAATTTCCAATATATTAAGAGGTAAATTATGAATAAAGGTAAATTAATAGTTATTGAGGGAACTGATTTTTCTGGGAAACAAACCCAAACAGAGCTTTTAGTTAAAAATCTAAAATTAAAAGGGTTTAAAGCGATTAGTTTTAGTTTCCCTAACTATGATTCACCTACAGGTAAAATTATTGGCGATGCTTATTTAGGCAAAAGTGGACATTCTCTTTTTAAAGAAGGAATTGAAAATGTAGATCCTAAAATATCTAGTCTTTATTATGCTGCCGATAGATTATATAATATAAAAGAAATTAATAAATATTTAAATCAAGGATATATAGTTGTTTTAAATAGATACGTCGAATCTAGTATGGCTTTTCAAGGTGGTAAAATTAAAGATATTAAAAAAAGAAATATAATGTATGAATGGTTAGATAATCTAGAATATGTCTTATTAGAATTACCAAGACCCGATTTAGTATTATTTTTATATATGCCTTATGAAAAAGTATGTTACTTTAAAGAACAAAAGGGTGAAAAACCCAATGTAAATACTTTAAGAATGGCTGAAATAGCGTACTTTGAACTTGCCCAAATTTATGATTATCAAAAGATAAATTGTTTTAATGGGGATATTATTAGACCTATAAATGCTATGGGAGAAGAAATATTAGATAAAGTTATAAAATATATTAGTGAGGAGATATAGCATGAATATAAAAGATTATGATTATGTTTTACCCGAAGAATTAATCGCCCAAACTCCCTTAAAGAAAAGAGATAGTTCTAAATTATTAATATTAAATAAAAATACTGGAGATATAAAACATGAACATTTTAATAATATTATTAATGAATTAAATAAAGGTGATGTTTTAGTTTTAAATGATACTAAAGTTATTCCGGCTCGTTTAATCGGGGAAAAAGAAGAAACTAAAGCCGTAATTGAACTTTTACTTTTAAAAGATCTTGGCGATAATGTATGGGAATGTCTTTCCAGACCCGCGAAAAGACTTAAAGAAAATACAATTATTAAATTTAGTGATAAATTACAAGCTAAAGTTATTAAAAAGTTAGATGAAGGAATAGTTCAAGTTAAATTAATATATAATGGCATTTTAATGGAAATATTAGATGAATTAGGAGAAATGCCTCTACCTCCCTATATTCATGAAAAATTACAAGAAAAAGACCGCTATCAAACAGTTTATGCCCAAAATTTAGGTAGTGCTGCTGCTCCTACCGCGGGTCTTCATTTTACATTAGAATTATTAGACGAAATTAAAAGAAAAGGCGTAGAAGTATTATTTGTTACTTTACATGTTGGTTTAGGAACTTTTAGACCAGTTGAAGTAGAAAACATCTTGGATCATCATATGCATACAGAATATTATGAAATGACCGAAGTAGTAGCAAATAGATTAAATCTAGCTAAAAAAGAGGGTAGAAAAATATATGCTGTTGGAACTACTACAACAAGAGTATTAGAAACTATTAGTCATAAATATCCCGAATTTAAGGCTTGTAAAGGAAATACAGATATATTTATTTATCCAGGTTTTCAATTTAAAGCTATAGATGGATTAATAACTAATTTCCATTTACCCAAATCAACTCTTTTAATGCTTGTTAGTGCTCTTGCAACCCGAGAAAACATTCTTAAAGCTTATAAAGAAGCCATTAAATTAAAATATCGTTTCTTCTCTTTTGGAGACGCTATGTTTATTAAATAAAAAGATTGCTTAGATAGCAATTTTTTTTAAATAATTTTAGAATTATTAGTTTTACCTAATAAATAATCAGCAGAAACATTATATTTTTTACAGATAGTATAGAGGAAAGGGGTAGCAATTAAATATCTTCCACGTTCATAATCAGCAACTACAGACTTAGATACATTTAAAATCGCAGCTAATTTTTCTTGAGTAATTTTGTGATCCGCTCTAAAAACTTTTAGATTATTTCCAACTTGTTTTTTATCAATGCTTTCTTTAAAATCATCATAGGAAGATATTTTAGATAATCCAAAAATATAATCAATAGGTACTTTAAAATAATTGCAAAAATTATTTAAATGTTTTAAAGGAATAATACTATCCTGTGTTTCATAATGGCTGTATGTTATTGGAGATATTTTTAATACTTCTGCAATATCTTTTTGAGCTTTATTATATTTAAGTCTTATTTCTTTCATTTTGGGTCCATAATTCATTATAATCACCTAGAATGATTTTCTCATTTATTTATAAAACTTGAAATATCACTGCCAAAATGCCGAGAATTTTCTTGACATTTGACACTTGTTAGATTATAATTTTAGTATAAGTTAGAAAATCTTAATAGATTTGAGAAGGGAAAGAGAGAAAGCAATGAAGTTAAATAAAGTATTAGTAATGGGAGTAGTAGGTATTCTTTTAGTTTGTTTATTTACATTTAAGAAAGATAATAAACAGGAAGAATATGTATTAAAAGATAGAATAGAAGTAAATGATAGTTATAATAGTATAGCTATGTATCAAGTAGACGGAGGAAAAGAAACAAAAATAACTGAAATGCCTGAAGGAAATTATACAATAGATACAAACAGGAGCTATTGTGTTTTAAAAGGTGAAAAAGAACATGATGAAGAAGCCATATTAAAAACAAATGAAAATGGAGAACATATAATAGGGAATTTAGCACCTGAAGAAAGATGTTTTGTTTATTTTAATAAAGTATTAACAGCATCAGAAAAAACACTAGCGGAGTTAGATTTACATTCACAAGGAGAAGCAACAGATTTTAGTAAACCTTCTTGTGGTGGTTGTGATATAGAAGAAAATGGAGTTTATCAAGCAGAAGATGATTTTGGAACAAGTTATTATTTCAGAGGAACAGTAGAGAATAATTGGGTAAAGTTTGGAGAAGATAATAGTCAAAATGATATATATTGGAGGATTATTCGAATAAATGGAGATGGAACTATAAGACTTATATATTCAGGAAGCGGCACTGCACAAGAGACAAGCTCAGGTACTCAAATTTCTGCACAGAGCTTTAATTCTTCAAGTGATAATAATATGTATGTAGGTTATGAATATAAAAATAATGATATGCATGGATATGGAACTGGTGTAACGAAAAGTAAAGCATTAACTCAATTAGAAAGTTGGTTTGTCTCAAATTTATATGATGAATGGTCTAATGGAGATGGAAGAATAGATTTAAATGCAGGATTCTGTAATGATCGAAGTGGTTCAACCAATCCAAGAGAAAATTGGATAGAAGATATGGAAGATAGTGGAGGAACAGGTACAACTCAAACTTACTATGGAGCATTTTTAAGATTAGTAAATAACACTAAGCAACCCACATTCAAATGTAGTACAACTTATACTAACGGAGATAATATAATGAATAAAAATAAAGATTATTTTACGTATACAGGTGCAACAGGAATAGAATCATCTGCAAGTGGAAAAATAAATGGTACAAAGAGCTTACAATATCCAATTGGCCTTATCACTGCAGATGAAGTAGCTTTTGCCGGTGGAGTACACGGAAAGGCTAATTCGAGTTTTTGGCTAAATACAGGTGTAGATTATTGGACCATGTCTCCATATCAATTTTTTAGTGGTTTCGCCGATTACACAGTGGGGTTCTACGTGGACTCGGATTTCGG
>CANQDN010000047.1 GCA_947593275.1 uncultured Bacilli bacterium | reverse complement strand
GGGAATAGACTCACCAGTCGCCGGTTATCTAACCATTAAAAGGGGCGTAAAACTAGAAGCAATATATTTTGAATCACCACCTCATACCAGTAAAGAAGCTAAAAATAAGGTAATTGCTCTTGCCCGAAAACTAGCCCAATATAATGGAGAAATAGCCTTACATATTGTTAATTTTACTGAAATTCAAGAAACCATTTATAAAAACATTCCCCATGAATATCTAATAACCATTATGCGCCGTATGATGTATCGAATAAGCGCTATAATCGCTGATAAAAGAAACTGCAAAATCTTAGTAAATGGTGAATCAATTGGTCAAGTAGCGAGCCAAACTCTAACAAGCATGAGAGCTATAAATGAAGTAGTTAAATTGCCTGTAATAAGACCACTCGCTTGTTTTGATAAACTAGATATAATAGATATAGCTAAAAAAATTGATACCTATGAAACCAGTATTTTACCATATGAGGATTGTTGCACTATCTTTGTTCCTAAACATCCCGTTATAAATCCTGACAAAAATAAATGCTTAGAATATGAAAAATTAATACCATATGAAGATTTAATTTATCAAGCTATCAAAGAGCATGTAATCCTTAAAATAACTGAAAAAGAAGAAGATATTTATAGTGATCTATTATAAATTAACAAAATTAATATATTTAGTATACTTTTTCTTAAGTTCTTCTACAAAAATAGAAGAATTTTTCTTATCTACATATAAATAACAATTATTTTTAGTTCTAGTTATAGCAACATAAAATAATCTTCTTTCTTCTTCATAAGGATATAAATCTTTACTAGTTAAAACATACTTTAAGATCTTTTCATCTTTAATTTTTGAAGGAAGCGAATTAGTATCATTAGTAAGATTAATAATTAAAATATTATCTTCTTCTAGCCCCTTAGATTTATGAATAGTTTTATAATAAATATTCTGACATTTATAATTTATAGTTGTATCTTCTAAATATTTCGCATCTATAACTTCATAAATATCTATATTATTCCTCCCTAAAACCATTAAATTACTACTATTTATATAATCTATCGCTTTTAAAAAATCTTTCTTTTTATCTTTATAATAAAGAATCGTAATAGGTTTCGTAATCCTTTTTTTAGAAGTTAAATTTTTCTTAATTTGTCTCGGATTTTCCATCACAAATGAACCAGCCACATTAATAAGTTCCTGACTATTTCGATAAGTACTCGTAAGATATAATGCCTTCGCTGGTTTAAAATTATTGGTAAAATTTAAAAAATTATTTAAATCACAGCCGGAAAACCGATAAATAGACTGAAAATCATCCCCAACCACCGTTATATAAGCTTTAGTTTTATTAATTATCTCTTTAACTAAATTCTCTCTTACTCCCGAAGTATCTTGATATTCATCAATAATTATATATTTATAATGCTTATTTATTCCTTTATATTTAACTAAACTCGTCGCTTGATAAATCATATCATCAAAATCAATTAACCCTTGTGACTTCTTTTCAAGTCTATACATCTCATATATTTTTCTAATTAATATAAGCATACCTCTATCTTTCTTTTTCGCTTTTTTAATTATTTCATCAAAATATTTAATATCATAAAAACTCGCTATATAAAGCCTAATAAATCTCGCTATAATCTTTTTATAATCTCTAAAAGCTTTACTTGTCTCATAATTTTTCGTAAAAAAAACTTTCCTAAAATACTGTTTATCCGGTAAACTAGCCAAAATCTCTTCAATTAAAAAATCCAACAAATTATCTTCGGCTATCTTATAAATAATATGATGTTCCTTTAATATTTCTAAAGCAAGCTTATGAAAAGTATACACTTTATTATCCCTATTTAATTCTTTTTTAATTTTTTTCTCTAAACTATTCGCTGCATCATTAGTAAATGTAATACATAAAATATCGTTAATCTGAATATTTTTAACCGTAACTAAATACTTAATCTTACCAACCATGGTAAGACTTTTACCAGAACCCGCCCCCGCGATAATAATAGTATTAACATCACTCGTAGTGGCCGCTATAGTCTGCTCTTTATCTAAGGTATTTCCTAAAACTTCTATATTCAATTTGACCTCCTTCTTTAATTTTATTTTATTACAAAAATATCCTAGATGTCCACCAAAAGAGTTCGACAAAATTTGCAGTTGGTTTTCTTAACTAAAATATGATATAATTAAAAAGGTGAAATCTATGGCTAAAAATGTTGTAATTGATCGCTTAGATTATTTTGGTCGCGGAATAGGCCAAATAGATAATAAAATAGTTTTTGTAAAAAATGCTTTACCAAGTGAAATAGTTGATGTCCAAATTATTTCTTCTAAAAAAAGTTATAGTGAAGGAATAGTTACAAAATATCATAAGCTAAGTCCCAAAAGGATTAAAAGTATTTGCCCTTATTTTTCAGAGTGTGGGGGATGTAGTTTCTTAAATTGTTCTTATGAGACCTCTCTAAATTTTAAAAAAGCTAAAATCGAAGAACTCTTAACTAAAAACAAAATAAATTACTCTAAACCTTTAGAAATAATCGAAAATCCCGAACCCTTAAACTATCGCAATAAAATAAGTTTAAAAATACTTAATGGCAAGATTGGTTATTATGAAAATAATACTCATAATTTAGTTCCTATTACTACCTGTTTAATTGCTAACCCCTCCATTAATGAAATGCTTAAAAATTATCATCTTTTACATATCCAAAATGGTGAACTAACAATTAGAACTAACAGTAATCATGAAATACTTCTAATAATTAAATCTCCCGAAACCCCTCATATTGACTATAAATCTTTAAAAAATAAAGTAAAATTAGTTGGCATTGTTTACAATGGAAAACCATTATATCAAGATGATTTCTTTTATGAAAGAATAGATAATAAACTATTTAAAGTAAGTTTTGATGCTTTTTTCCAAGTTAATCCCTATATTACTACCAAGTTATTTAAATTATTATCAGATAATATTAATGAGTCTAGTAAAGTATTAGATCTTTATAGTGGCGTAGGAACATTAAGTATTGTTGCAAGCGAAACCGCAAGTGAAGTTTATAGTATTGAAATAGTTAAAAATGCTGTTTTAAATGGCATATTAAACGCTAAGCTTAATAAAAGGTCTAACATTAAATTTATGCTTGGTGATGTATCCCAATTAGTTAAAAAACTTAAATTAGACTTTGATACTTTAATAATAGATCCCCCTAGAAAAGGTTTAGATAAAAACACTATAGAATTTATTAAATTAAAAAAACCTCAAAAAATAATCTATATCTCATGTGATGTTGCAACTTTAATGCGCGATTTAAAACTCTTAGAAGAAATCTACTTCATAGATTCTTATAAATTATTAGATATGTTTAGTTATACTTATCATATTGAAAGTATGTGTATCTTAAAACTTAAATAACCCAAAAAAATCATCTATAAATTATAGATGAAATAATATTACTTTTCTAAAGTTTTCGCTTCTCTAGCACTTATTCTCACTTTAGTACCATTAATAGTCTTTTTTTGAATATTAGGTTTTTGTTTTGTTTTAGTTGCATTTAAAGCATGACTTCTTTTATTTCCTGATAAAGGTTTTTTTGTTGTAACTTTTTTTGCCATTTTGCCACCTCCAAATTTCTTTTACTTCTAAAATTTTACTATAATATATTCTAAAAGTCAATTTATTTATTCTTACTTTAGCATATTTCACTTATTTTTTCATATTATTTTTTAGGAGATGATAAGATGAATTGCAAAATACCCTTTACCAAAGATATTGATTTTGAAAAAAAGCTTCAGGAAATAACCAGCATCAGTCTGGAGCATGAAATTAAAGTGGAAGATGCTACTTTAAAAGGAAATTTTATTGTATCAGGCGATTTTAAAAGCCACGAAGTTAGTGTTAATAAAGAACCATTTTCTTATATCCTACCATTTGAAATTGCTCTAACTCCCAACATTGATCCTGATAGTATTGAATTTATGATTGAAGACTTTACTTATGAAGTTTTAAATAACAGTATTTTAAGAGTTAATATTGATTTTAATGTCATTGGAAGCACTAAAGAAAATGAACCTGATCCACCTTTTGTAGATACTTTAAATGTAATTGAAGACTTAAAAAAGGAAGACGAAGATTTAAGATTACCTATTGAAGAAAAAGAAGAGGGCGAAAATATCATGGAAAAAGAAGAAACTCCCAATAATCCAGTAAAAGAAAGCAATGAAGACGCGATAATGAATAGTATTTCAGCCACTAATGACGAATACGCAACTTATCATATACACATGGTAAATGATGGCGAAACAATTGAAACAATATGTACTATGTATAATTCTAATCTAAATATTTTATCGGAGTATAATGATTTAACTAATTTAACTAGTGGTGATAAATTAATTATACCTGATAATAATGAATAAAGCTCTAGAAGTTTTAAAAACCACTTATAAACCTTATCGTTACACTAAAAAGAAAAACATCACTATAATCGATTCTACCAGTGGTTCTTATGTTATCAAAGAAAAGAAAGATAATAAAGTAAAAGAAGTCTATAATTATTTATTAGGTCGTAATTTTGATTATTTTCCCAAACTTGAAAATGACCTCCGTGATGATATAAATATCTTTGAATATATTGACGAAATAAAAGAGCCTAAAGAACAAAAGGCCCTAGATATGATGGATATAGTTGCCCTCCTTCATAATAAAACCACTTACTATAAAGAAATAACCGAAGATAAATATAAAGAAATCTATGATAATTTAAAAAATAATATTTTATATACTAAAAACTATTATGATAATATTTATAATATGTATATAGAAGAAATCTATCCCAGTCCCAGTCACTATTTATTACTAAGAAACATTTATAAAATCTTTTTATGTTTAGATTATTGTACTAATTCTTTAGATGATTGGTATCAAAGTACTAAAAATGATTTAAAAGAAAGGGTAGCTTTAATCCACAATAATTTAGAAACTGATCATTTTATCAAAGGTTCTAAATCCTATTTAGTTAGTTGGGATAAAGCCAAAATTGATTCACCCATTTTAGACTTAATAACTTTTTATCAAAAAGAATATTTAAACTTAGACTTTGAAACTTTAATGAAGAAATACTTAAAAAGTTATCCCTTAAAGGATAATGAACTTACTTTATTTACCATTGTTATAAGTATTCCTCCCATCATAAACTTTGAAGGAAACGAAATAACTATAACTAGAACCATTCGTGAAAAATTAGACTATATATTTAAAACTGAAAAACTAGTTTTATCTTTAAAACCTAAAAATGCCGAGGATAAATAATTCGAAATAATAAATAAAAAAGTAAAAAAGTTTCAATTAATAAAATAAAAAGATTAAACCTTAAAGGTAGAATAAGTGTAATAATTATTTGATAAAAAATGAGGATTGATAAACAGAATATTGCTAAAATTGTAAAGAATCCTCCTCCAAAATTTCTATTTGGACCCATATATATCACCTAATTTATTGTATGAATAACCAAAAAATAAGTCTAGAGTTCTGCCTAAAAGTGTGAAAAATAAGTAAAGTTGCAAACTTTGTCGAACGAAATTTGTTGACTATTACCCATAGTAAATATACAATAATATTATACAGAAATTTTATTTTCTGTATTTATGAGCACATAACCTAAAACCCAAACTCTCTTTGGCTATTTTAGCCCTCGCTGGTTGTGTGCTCTTATTTTATGTTAAGAAAATGTCAAAAAGTTGTATACAATTTGATAATTGTTTTAACTATATGTTTTATGATATAATAGATTAGGTGAAGTAGTATGAATGAAGATTACTTTATAAATATTGCTTTTGATAAAGCTCTTAAACTTTATATTAAAAGCCGTGATGATAAAGAAAGTGTAACTTACAATTCCTTTTTAGTTGTTGTAATTCGTCTTCTAGTCTTAATATATGGCGAAGCCGATCTTTTAAATCCTTATTATTTAGGCAATAAAGTAGTATTTTTAAATAATTTAAGTAAATATGGTATGTCTAACTCTGATGTTGCTTTATTTAAAGAAGAACTATTAAGTTATTACAATTTTGAAATAGCCAATAATAAAGATACCATTAAAGTAAAAAATCCTTATTTTAAAACTATTTTAAAATACTTAACCGATATGTTTGTCTTAAAAAAGAAAAGTACTTCTGTTTCTTATGAAGATGAAGAAACCTTTTTAGAACTAGTTTATACTACTCATACGAAAAATCCTTATCGAGTATCTTTTAGTTATTTAATGAATGAAGATCCTACCTTTATAGAAAAATATTATTATTCTAAATTAAATGAACTTGATGTTACTAAAGATTTAAGTAAAACTATTAATATGAATTTAAATTTAGAAGCTTTAAACTATGTAGGAGTTAATTTATCCAATTTAAATAACTTAAGTGAAAAAGATTTAATAACCGCTAAAGATGCTACTTATAATTATTTTTCTGTAGATGCTGATAGTCCCATGCGGGATCAAGAATTACAAGATAAATTAGTTAGCTTAAAAGAAGTTAAATACCCTAAACTTACAAGTGGTAATGGATATGTTGATATTTTACTTTTAATGAGTATTATTGTCACTTCCTTTAGTGTTATTTCGATTATATTTTTCGCATATTTTTAGGAGGGTTATGGAAAAAATTGTTATAAAAAATCAAGAATATCAAGTCTTAAATAATTATAAAGACGCTCTAAATCCTGAAGAGCTAGAAGAAAAATTAACCGATTATTTTGATGATTTTGATTACATATTTGGTGATATTGCGTACAATCATCTTCGTCTAAAAGGCTTTAATGATCCAACCAATAAAAACTTTAAACCATATAATGATATTTCTAAAGTAGAAGAGTATCTTGCCCAAAATTGTGCTTATGGTTGTCGTTGGTTTTTAATAAGTAAAATAAAAGGGTAGTTTTAAGATTGATTATTAAATATAATTTTGATATAATTAAAAAAGAAGAATAGTGAGGGATTGATATGGCGAAAATAAATATTACAACGCCAACTGGAAATACAGAAAGTTTGAGTTTACTTAGTGCTTTTAAAGCTGAAGGGAATACCTATATTGTCTTTGATAGTGAACGAACTGGCTCTATGGGTTTACCAATTATATATATAAGTAAATATACTACCAAATTAGAAAAAATAACTGATCAAAACGAATGGCAAACCGTTAAAAATTATTTAAAGGGAATTATTAATGGTACCAATTTTGAATATATTAATATAGGGGATAACTTAACTAGTGATGAAGCTTTTTATACACCTCTTACTTTACCAACTGATTCTTTTGATATCCTTAAGAAAAGATATGTTGTAAATGAGGTTAAAATGGAACCAGAGGTTTTAGCACCCGCCGAACCAGTCCAAAATCTTACTCCAACCCCACCAGTAGTACCAAACGTTGATGTTGCACCTGTAAATACTGCTCCTGCTGAAGAAGGACCTCTAACTATACCAGAAGAAGCTCCAAAGCAAGTTGAGCCTATTATGCCAAGTGTAACTCCAATGAGTAATAATGTTGAGGCAAGTACTGTAGTTCCTGCCCAACCAGAACCTATAAATATTCCTAAAGAAGAACCAGTCCCATTAAAAGATACTCCTAATCTTTTTGAAAATGATAAAGCAACATTCTTAAAAGCTTGTGAAAATATGTTTGATGCTTTAATATCTAAATATCAAAAAGAATTAAATGATTTAGAAACAAAAAAAGAAGAACTAGCTAAAAAAGAACAAGAAGTAAATGCCAAGCTTGCTAGTGCCTCTGAACATTTAGCTAATGCTGAAGCTCGTGAACAAGTCGCTAATATAGCTCATGATAATGCTCAAAAAGTAATGGATATAAATAATTTCATGCCTGTTAATCCTGCTAATCAATAAAACTAATTAAACTGATGTATATAACCATCAGTTTTTTCATACATTTAATTAGTGATTACTATGAAAGAAACATTAAACTATTATTATAATTTAAGTTTAATTGATGTTGAAAAATGGGATAATTATTATACTTTTAAAATAAATAATTCCCTATATTATTTTACTCCTTTGAAAAGAAATCCTAAAGAATTAAATGATATATTACTAGTAATAGATGAACTAAAAAAGAAAAACATACCTGTTCATGATTTAATCTTAAATAAATTCGGAAACTATATTACTAATATTTATAATACTAACTATGTTTTATTAAAACCAATGGATAATATCTATGAAGAATATGACTTACCAGTGTTATTAGATCTTAATAGAAAACTAATTTTAACTCCCCAAAAAAGAGCTCTATATGAATTTTCCTGGCCTAAACTTTGGAGTGATAAAATAGACTATTTTGAATATCAAATAAGTGAAATGGGTAAAGGAAAGAACATTATATTAAATAGTTTTAGTTACTATATTGGTCTTGCTGAAAACGCCATAAGTTATGCCTCTAATACAACCACTAAATATAAAATATCCGAAAATGATCGCATCTGTTTATCTCATCGTCGCATTAAATTCCCCAATTATAAGCTAAATTTTATGAATCCTCTTAGTTTTATCTTTGATCTAGAAGTCCGTGATCTATCCGAATATTTAAAAAGTGCTTTTTTTGAAGGTGAAGACGCTTTATCTTATTTAAAACTTCTCTTAAAAAAAGAACCATTCACCATCTATAGTCTTCAACTTTTATATGCTAGATTACTTTATCCTAGCTATTATTTTGATCTCTATGAAGAAATTATGAATAACAACCTAGAAGAAGAAAAACTAATCAAAATAATTGAAAAAAGTTCCTCTTATGAAATCTTTTTAAAAGAATCTTTTTTTGAAATCCAAAAATATGCTTCCATTGAACCCATAGATTGGATTATCAAAAAAGAGTTATAACAAAACATTTATAACTCCTTCAATTTCCGGTATTTCATTTTTAAGATAAGCTTCTAACCCAAACATCGTATTATCTGCACCTAAACAATTAACACAAGCCCCTTTAAACTTCACAAAAACATACTTATCTTCATATCTAACAAACTCAATATCTCCACCATCTTGATTAATAAGAGGTCTCAAATCATCTATTAATTCTTTAATTTTTTCTTCCAAAATATATCACCTTTATTAATTATAGATTAAAAATCTCCTAAAGTAAAGATAAATGTGGTATAATTAGATTGGTGAAGTATATGTATAAAATAAATGATATAGTAGCGTGCCAAATCTCTGGCTTTAAAGAATACGGTATATTTGTAAAGGTAGACGACCAATATGATGGCTTAATTCATATCTCGGAAATATCTGAAAGTTTTGTTAAAAATGTTCGAGATTATGGTATTATTGGTGATACAATATACGCTAAAGTAATCGCAGTTGATGAGGAATCTAAACATCTAAAATTAACCATTAAAGGCTTAAACTATAAAGTTGATGGTAAAACTATGGAAGAAACAGATAAAGATGGATTTATGCCTTTAAAGAAACATTTAAACATTTGGATCAACGAAAAAATAAAAGAAATAAATAGCTATAATAAAAACTAATAAAAAAGTTTTCGATAAATTTACTTTAAAGGGAAGTACTTAAAGCATTTGTTATAGAAAAATCTATAGGTTAGTAAATTTCTAAACTTTTTGTTTATATTTGTAAGCCACGTGCATAATTTTAGACATTTTAAGAAATAAAAAAAGCTAGGTATAACCTAACTTTAAGTTTCTAAGATGGTGCCCAAGGCCGGACTTGAACCGGCACGAGCTTTAACACCCGCAGGATTTTA
>CANQDN010000046.1 GCA_947593275.1 uncultured Bacilli bacterium | reverse complement strand
CAACACTTGGATTACTACTACTCCATGTAACTGTTTTATCTTTAGCGTTACTTGGAGTTACAGTAGCAGTTAAAGTATAATAATCACCAACGGATAATCTAAGTGATGATCTATCTAAAGATATACCCGTTACTGAGGCAGTATTACTACTAGTAGTTGTTCCAACACTTGGTCTTGTAACAGAGCTTAAAATTCTTCTTTCATCGGTAATAACAGTTCTATTACCATTATTATCTATATAATAATCATAAATGGTTCTTTTCCAAACAAAATTTTGAATTACTCTAAATCTTATTTGATAGCCAACTAGACCAGTATTAGTTTTATTATAAACAGCACTAAATATAGGTTGTTCAACAACTAAATCGGCACTAGTTTGACGAGCTAAAGTACTCATTTCATCAACTAGTTTTTGATATTCTTTAATTCCGATTTTATTTACTTCATTAGAATATTTTGAATAATCATTTTTACTTACAGCACATGAACCACTTATGGTGTAGGCTAGTGGATAACTAGAAGAATATTCTTTAGTTCCATAAGGGCATGTATCTTTTTCAGGAGTAGAAGTGCTTGGTTTTGGTGTAGTTGTGGTTGTTGTAGTAGTTGAAGGCTTATTTGTTGATGGAGTATTATTTGGACGAGTAGTTGGAGGATTATTAGACGCTAAATTATTGCTTGGTGTATTATTATTAGTTAAATTGTCTTCAGGATTAGTAGCAATTTCTTCATTATCTAAATCTTCTTTAGGTTCGTCTTCATCAACAAGATAATCATCATTTATTTCACCAATAGAAATAGTATTGATAACATAATCGGTTTTATCACCACAAACTATTTTAACTTTAATATTATAGTCATTATCACTTATTTTAGTAGCTTCAGCATAACTTTCAGTGGTATTACAAGCACCATCCATTTCAACAAGTAATTTTTCATCATACATTTGGGCAAGTGTTATTTTCTTTCTACTATTAATATTACTTGGAAGATGATCACCGGTAAAGTAGTCTGTTGCGGCTTCTTTCATAAATTTTAGGTTAGTTGCTAGATCAAAGTTATTGTTATCCTTTTTAGTAAATAAAGAAACTATCCATAAAAATAGGAATACAACAACTAATAATATAGCCATTTTAATTATTACTGATTTTAAATCAATGTTGAATCTTTTGGTTTTCTCTTCATACATATAAAATCCCCCTTAACTTAGAGATAACTCGAATTATCTCTCTTGTTTGGCTTAATATGATACCACAAAATGGGGCATTTGTCAAATTATTTAAAATTATGATACTTTCCTTTTATTTGACTTAAAATTGTGCTAAAATACTAAATTAAAGAGGTAATTAACATGAAAAGCAATTTATATATGATGAAGCAAGAATTAAGGGAAGAAAGAATAAAAAGGAAATTAAAAGAGTTAAAGATAGAAATAAAGGGGATAGCGTTAGAACAAATTAGACAGTTTAAAAATATTGGATTAGATATAAATGTATTAAGTGAGTTTTTATATGATAAAGATAAACAGGAAAGAGTTTTAGATGATTTAGTGGAAGATTCTGAGTTTATTAAGATTATTTTAGAGGAAGTGGGCTTTTTAGGGCAGGCGAGCGAGGAAGAAATAGAAGGAGTTATAAAGCAGATTAATTATGTTCCTTATATAATAGATAAAGAGAAAAATAAAGAAATGAAGCTTTAAAATGGAGAAATGAGTTAAAAATATTTGACTAACATTTGTTCGTTGTGTTATAATAAACTTACTTTGTGATAATTCTTAAATATTTTATCATAATAAAAATAAAAGGAGTAAATAAATATGGATAAAATAATTGTAAAAGGGGCTAGAGAAAATAACTTAAAGAATATTTCCATTGAATTACCTAAAAATAAATTAATTGTTATGACAGGGGTATCAGGTAGTGGAAAAAGTAGTCTTGCTTTTGATACAATTTTTGCAGAGGGGCAAAGAAGATATGTGGAAAGTTTATCGGCTTATGCTCGGCAATTTATTGGGATGAATGAAAAACCGGATGTAGATTCGATTGAGGGTTTAAGTCCGAGTATTTCAATTGATCAAAAAACAACAAATAAGAATCCAAGAAGTACTGTAGGTACTATAACGGAAATTTATGATTATTTAAGACTTTTATTTGCAAGAATTGGTACTCCTTATTGTCCTACACATAATATACCTATTACAAGACAATCAATTGAAGAGATGACTAATAAAGTAATGGAGTTAGAAGAGGGGACTAAAATAGAAATTATGGCTCCGGTTGTTCATGGAGAAAAGGGAGAACATAAGAATTTATTGGATGATTTAAGAAAGAATGGTTATTCTAGAGTTAGAGTAAATGGAGAGATTTATACTTTAGATCAAGAAATAAAGTTAGAAAAAAATATTAAAGATAATATCGATGTAATTGTAGATAGAATTGTAATAAATAGTGAAGAAAGAGGAAGAATATTTGAAGCGATTGAAACTAGTACTAAATTAGCTTCTGGTAAAGTGCTTATTCATATTATTGATGGAGAAGAAATATTAATGAGTGAAGCATATGCTTGTCCACAGTGTAATTTTTCCATCCCAGAGTTAGAGCCGAGATTATTTTCTTTTAATGCACCATATGGGGCTTGTCCGGAGTGTAAAGGGTTAGGAACAAAATTAAAGATTGGAGAAGCTCTTTTAATGCCTGATAAAGATAAAAGTATTTTAGAGGGTGGGATTAAAACTATTAGTTCAGATTATAATATGGATATGGTTGCGATTAATGCAGTATGTGAACATTATAAAATTGATATTACTAAACCTTTAAAAGATTTTACAAGAAAAGAGTTAGATATTATTCTTTATGGTTCAAAAGATAAAATAGATTTTAAATATGTTTCTAAAAATGGAAATACAAGATATATTACGGATTATTTTGAAGGGATAATAAACACTTTAGAAAGAAGACATTTAGAGACTACTTCAAATTGGAGGAGAGAATGGCTAGAAACTTTTATGGTGGAATCTCCTTGTCCTAAGTGTCATGGGGCGAGATTAAAAGATCTTGTTTTAGCGGTTAAAATAAATAAAAAGAACATTTATGAAGTTACTAATTTTAGTATTTTAGAGTTGAGAGATTTTATTGCAAAATTAAAACTTACTAAAGAGCAACAAGAGATTAGTGGATTAGTTATTAAAGAGATATTAAATAGATTAGATTTCTTAATAAATGTGGGATTATCATATTTAACTTTATCGAGAAGTGCTGGGACTTTATCAGGGGGAGAAGCGCAGAGAATTAGACTTGCTACTCAGATTGGATCTAAACTATCAGGTGTTTTATATGTTTTAGATGAGCCAAGTATTGGATTGCATCAGAAAGATAACGAAAGGTTAATTAATGCTTTAAAAGAGATGCGAGATTTAGGGAATACTTTAATTGTGGTGGAGCATGATACTGATACAATGCTTGCGAGTGATTTTTTAGTAGATATAGGACCTGGAGCAGGGGAGTATGGAGGAGAAGTGATTGCTTGTGGTACTCCTCTAGAAGTTATGAAAAATGAAAATTCAATAACGGGTAGGTATTTAAGTGGGAAAGAAAAAATTGAAATACCGAAAAAGAGAAGAAAAGGAAATGGGAAAAAATTAAAAATTATTAAAGCGAGAGAAAATAATTTAAAGAATATAAATGTAGAAATACCGTTAAATAAATTAGTTGTGGTAACAGGTGTTTCGGGTTCTGGTAAATCGACTTTAATAAATGAAATATTATATAAAACTTTAGCGGTTAAAATAAATAGATCTAAACAAATCCCGGGGGCTTGTAAAGAAATAAAAGGGATAGAAGAATTAGATAAAGTAGTAGAGATTACACAAGATGCGATAGGAAGGACTCCTAGAAGTAATCCGGCGACTTATGTTGGAGTATTTGATGATATTAGAGATGTTTTTACTAATACTAAAGAAGCTAAAATGCGAGGATATGATAAAGGACGTTTTTCATTTAATGTTAAAGGGGGAAGATGTGAAGCTTGTTGGGGAGATGGAGTTAAAAAAATAGAAATGCATTTTTTACCAGATGTTTATGTACCTTGTGATGTTTGTGGTGGTAAAAGATATAATAAAGAAACTTTGGAAATTAAGTTTAAAGGGAAGAATATCGCGGAAGTTTTAGATATGAGAGTATCAGAAGCTTTGAAGTTTTTTGAAAATATTCCTAAAGTATATAATAAATTAAAAATAATGGAAGAAGTAGGATTATCTTATATTAAATTAGGACAACCAGCGCCAACATTATCAGGGGGAGAAGCAGGAAGAGTTAAGTTAGCAAAAGAATTGCAAAAAAAGCCAACTGGTAAAAGTATTTTTATCTTAGATGAACCTACAACAGGACTTCATAGTGAAGATATTAAGAAACTTCTAAAAATATTAAATAGAATTGTAGATAATGGAGATACAGTAGTAGTAATAGAACATAATTTGGATGTAATAAAAGTTGCCGATTATATTATTGATTTAGGGCCAGATGGGGGAAGTCTTGGTGGAGAAGTGATTGCGACTGGGACACCGGAAGAGGTTGCTAAAGTAGAAAATTCGTATACGGGAATGTTTTTAAAGAAGATTTTGAAGCAAAAATAATATTGCTATTTATCTAAAATTTGTTATAATAAAAATGTAGGGCATTTAAGGACGAAATGTCTACACTTTATTTTTTTGAGACACTTATCGTGACATCGAGTTTTATCTTGATGATGATAAGTGCTTTTTTTACTTGCAATTTATATAGAATCTGTTATAATTAAATTGTAGAGTGTTAGGAACATAACATCTACTAATTTTGTTTGTAGACGTTCACGTCCGTATTATTACTGTTATAAACATTAATAATTATGGTCGTTGACGTCTTTTTTGGTCTTCTAAAGAAGCCCATTATTTTAGCTATTACATCTTTAAGCAAAACCAGATCAACTCCTTTCTATTAATTAAACCTCAAGAACAGGAGGTAAAAATCAACAGAAAGATCAGTCTTACTGGTAGACATCAAGTCCTAACACTCTAAATTCATTATAAATGTAATATGTTACTTTGTAAAGAAATTTCGTTCGACAAAGTTCGACACTCTAGGTTATTTAAGATATTTTGGATCATCAATTCTGCCAAAAAGATTAGTCATTATCTTTTTCTATGATAATTTTTAAATTATAAATTTTAGCTATTTCCATTAAAGTATTAAAATATATTTTATTTCTTTTATTTTCAAGATTATTTATACTATCTCTTGTTCGATTTAAGCTTTTAGCAAATTCCTTTTGACTTAAACCCGTCCATTCTCTAATTTGTTTTAATACTTCATTAGGTTCATAATCATTTGCAATTATTTTCAAATATTTTCACCTACTCTTTAAAAAATTCTATAATATCAACATTTAAAGCATCCGCTATACGACCCAATAAACTTATAGATATATGTTTATTTCTACTTTCATTTTCGACATCACAAATATATTCACGTGATATGTCTGTCATATCAGCTAAATCTTGTTGAGTATAACCTTTTTGTATTCTAATTTTCTTTATATTTTTTCTTATAATAGTGTAGTAAAATTCATCATCTCTTATAAATTTTATATTATTGTTATTTTTATTTTTTAGCATTTTATCACCACCATAATAATATTTTCTTAAATTTTTGAAAATTTATATATAGGCTTATAGCCACATTTTTTATATTTTATATTGACTATGATAATAAAATAGTATAAAATAAGGCTATGAGTATAGATAATACTCAATATTAAATAAGGAGCGAAAAGATGAAGTTTGAGAAATTAGATTATAAAGTAAAGCCAAGTAGAATGTTCTTATACGGATTTATTATAGCGGTTCTACTCATTATTATAATTAATCTATTTATGAGTAGAGCAAAATATAGGAATACTGTTAGTGTACCAATTGTAACTGGAACTATTGATTATGTTAGTTATCAATATAAAATAATAGAAATATACAAACAAAATGAAAATAATTGTACAGATATAAATAATTGTTATACTAAAATAACCGATGATAATATTCCTACAGGATATGAGGTAAATGTTACAAATAGTTATTGTAATAAAAGAAGTGATAATGAAAAAGATACAGGAGTAAGTATTACATTAGAAAATGATGTTATAAAAGTAACTAATGCTATAAAGGGTGATAAATGTTATGTCTATCTCGATAAATTAAAAACTGCTTCAGATAAAACTTTAACAAGTTTAAATAGAACTACATGTGATGATACTCCTACATTTACTAATGTTGATACTTCAGAACATTTAAAAGATTCTAAAACATGTTTATACCAAGCTGAAGATGACTTAGGAACTAGTTATTATTTTCGAGGAAAAGTGAAAGATAATTGGGTACAGTTCGGAAAAACTTATGATGATAAAGACATTTACTGGCGAATTGTACGAATAAATGGTGATGGAACAATTAGATTAATTTTCGCTGGTATAAAGGGATATGTACTTTCTAATGATAATGGTTACACTAGCACTAGCATTAGCAATGCAACAGTTAACTATAAAGATGGATTTTTTTATTCAAATGAAAACGGAGATCGTGTTTATTCAGACGCGATTGAAGATTATGCTAATGGTAATCAAAGTTATGTAGCTCAAAATGTTAATCAATGGTTTGGGTCAAATTTAAATAGTGAATTGAATGAAACACCAAGTTATATAGATCAAAATTCTTATTATTGTATGGATATATCAAAATCTAACAATTCTAGTACAACTTGGTCAGATGCAATGTCAAATACTTCTTCAAATAATAATAATTATTATGGTGGTTATTTAAGATTAACAAATAGTAATAAACAGCCGACTTTAAAATGTAGTACAACAGACTATAAATTAAAAAGTACATTAATTTATAAAAATTCAACGTTAGCAAATAAAGGTGCTAAAATTTTACAATATCCGGTTGGACTTCTAACTGCTGATGAAATAGCTTTTGCGGGTGGCACATTTAATCAAAGTAATTCTTCATATTATTTATATAATGGAAAAAATTATTGGACTATGTCTCCAAGTTATGCTAATTGGAGTGTTAATAAAATGTTTTATGTACGAAGTAATGGATCTTTAGTTTATTGTCCGATTGATGATTCTGGCAGTACTACGACTTATGATCGTGGTGGAGAATATGGTCTTCGTCCTGTAATAAACCTCAAATCTAGTGTAGAATTCACCGGCTCAGGTCTCTACAAAGATCCGTATGTAATAAAACCAGTATAATAAAAAAACTTGCCAATGCTGCTTTCTAACTTATTCATTGGCAAGAATATAAAACTTCATTGCAAGGAACTCTTTCCTTGCTTTTTTAGTTTTAGAATTTACGCTTTAAGTATTTTATAGTATAATTATTTAAAGGGCTAGTATAGACTTTAGTTTATACTAGTTTTTTGTTTAGGAGTTGATTTAGGTGATTGTTTTTAGTTGTACAAAAAAAGAGTTTATGGATTATGTTAAAGATGGAATAATTAGTAATAAAGTTTATGATGCTTATAAACATATTTTTAATAAAAAAGCAAAATATAATCAAATTAAAGCTTGGGCTAATAGTTTACCTTTTATGGCAGATATAATACAGGATTTACCAGAAAATGTGGGGATTGCTATAGAATTTTTGATTCCTCTTACAAGTAAAAGTGTAGATATGATTATAAGTGGCTATGATCAAGATAAGAGACCTATAGCTATTTTAGTGGAACTTAAGCAATGGAGTTATATAAAGTCTGTTAAGAGTGTTCAAGGGGTTGTAAGAACTAAAATTGGGAATAGAGAAAAAAATGTGATGCATCCGGCTTATCAAGTTTTAAGTTATGCTCAATTATTAAATGATTATAATTTAGCAATAGAAAAGTATCAAATTCAGGTAGTACCTTCTTTATACCTTCATAATTATGAGTTATATATTAATGAAGGGATTTTTGAGGCAAAATATAAGCCTTATTATAGTCAAGTTTATATATTTGGGAAAAATGATAAAGAAGAGTTTAAAGAGATGGTGGAAAGTTTAATAGTTTATGGGGATAACTTAGAAGTTATTAACAAAATTAATGAGAGTGAAACTAAACCTACAAAAACATTTTTAGATACTATTGTTAAAGTTATTAGAGGGAAAAAGGAGTTTGTTTTAATTGATGAACAGAAAGTAATAATGGAAGAAATAATAAAAATGGCGATGGAGTCATATGTTCAGAATAAAAAAGTAGTAATGATTATTAAAGGAGGGCCGGGATCTGGGAAATCGATACTTGCGATAAATGCTTTAGGGGAATTGCTTTCTTTAAAGCTTATGGGAGCGTATGTTTCTAAGAGTATGGCTCCTAGAAAAGTGTATAAAAATATGTTAGTTAAGGGGAATAATGAAATAGGGGTACATGAATTATTTAAAAGTTCGGGATATTTTTTTCGAGATAAGATGAATAAATATGATTTTTTATTAGTGGATGAAGCTCATAGATTACAGGAGAAATCGGGTGTACATAATAATATTGGGGAAAATCAAATTAAAGAGATAATAAATGCGGCTAGATTAAGTGTATTTTTTGTTGATGAAAAGCAGATTATTACGATTAGAGATATTGGAACGATAAATAATATTAAATATTTTGCAAATAAAGCGGGTGCACAGATTTTGGAAGATGAACTTTTAAGTGAGTTTAGATGTAATGGTAGTGATGGTTATTTGGAGTTTATTGATGGTTTTTTATATAATAAGAGAAAAGGGGGAAGGTTTAATTTTGATTTTAGAGTTATGGATTGTCCTTTAGAGTTAAGACGATTGATTATAGAAAAGAATACTAGAAATAATGCGAGAATAGTTGCAGGTTTTTGTTGGCCGAGGAATGGGAAATATGCTGATGATCAAAATTATTGGGATATTAAAATTGATGATTTTGAGATGAGTTGGAATTTAAAGCATGGAGAACCATTTGCGACTAGAGTAAATGCGATAAATGAAGTAGGTTGTATTTATAATGTTCAGGGTTTAGAGTTTGATTATATTGGAGTTATAATTGGGCCGGATTTAAAGTATCAAAATGGGAAAGTTATTACAGATTATACAAAAAGAGCGAATACTGAAAAATCGCTTTATGGGTTATATAAGTTAATTAAAAAGAATAAAGAAGATTATGAGAAGTTAGCGGATACTATTATTAGAAATACTTATAGAGTGTTACTTACTAGAGGGAAAAAAGGGTGTTATGTTTATGCGGTTGATAAAAAGTTACAAAAGCATTTAAAAAAGTTGCAGGAAAAAGTGCAACTTTGAATTATTTCATTTGAATTTTATATGTTGGTTCATTCATTTTACTAGTTGGAACGAATCCGGGTTTAGCATTAATTACATCAGGTATTCGGTTAACGATATCAGCACAGGTTAGTTTAACAGTATCAGGACGATTTATAGTAACAGTAGTATCAGGTTCACCATATATGGTCCATTCATTGGTATCAAAATCGTCTTTACTATAAACTTTACCAATTGATTCAGCTTCAATTATTATGCCTTCTTCGGTTTCTAAAGTGGCAATAGCACTCATACCAGTGGCATCTCCGGCTTTAATATTCATGTTTAAAGTAGAACTATAAAGATCTTCTTTATGGGTTGTTGGAATAGTTTTGCTAGAGATTTTTTTAGGAGTTAAGTGGAGTTTATTCGCTAACCAACCTACTGTATTCCACATATATGATGGGCTAAATTCACGATTTTGGATAATCTTTTCTCTTTCTTCTTCAGATATATCATCGATAGAAGCAATTTTTTCATTAAATTCCGGAATAGTTAGACCCGCGCCATGAACTTTAGCAAGAGCAATACCATAATCTTCAACATTGTAAGAAGAACTACCTTTTATTCGCGTTATATTATGGGTTGATGCACAAATATTAGTAATTAGATTGCCCCAGAAAATATCTTGATAACCACAGCCAGTTACAGTTACATTATTGGATTTAGCTAATACATCTAATTCATGATAGAGAGTAGGATTAGAGTTTTCGGCATAAAAGCTTTCTTCGGATGTTGTTATG
>CANQDN010000045.1 GCA_947593275.1 uncultured Bacilli bacterium | reverse complement strand
GAGAGAAAAAGATTCTCTCACAATGAAGTTTTATATTCTTGCCAATGAATAAGTTAGAAAGCAGCATTGGCAAGCTATTTAACTATATATGGATTAGAATTAGTTCCTTTATCTGCTTGATCTGGATGTAAAAATGTTAACTTTGTATCAGCCTTCAGATTTATTACAGGACGTAGACCATACAGACCATGTATACTATGGTAAAGAGTACCATTCTTACCAACGTAAAAAACATAAGAGATACCACCATCAAAGTAATCCGGAGACATAGTCCAATACTCCTGACCTGTATTTAGCCAAAAGCCTGAATTAGCCTTTCCATTTGCTGCGCCAGCAAAGGCTACTTCATCAGCAGTTATAAGTCCTACTGGATAATCTAAACTTTGCGTTCCAATTATTTTTCCATTTTCATTTGATTCTATTCCTATTGATTTTGCATATGTGAAATAATCCTTATTTTTATTATAAGTGGTACTACATTTTAAGTTTGGCTGTATCTTAGACCACCTTAAAAAAGAGCCATAATATGTTTCAGTGTTTTCAGTTCCTCCGGTATCTGACATTGTTTTTTCATTCCATGAAGTACCAGGATCAGTCGATCCACTTCGATCATTGCAAAATCCTGCGTTAGGATCTATTCTACCATAACCATCTTTCCATTCATCATTTAAGTTTTCCTTAAACCATGTATTTAAACTATCCAATACATTACTATTCGTTGTACCTTTACCATATCCATGCATATCACCAGATTTATATTGATAGCCAACATACATATTATCATTAGATGATTCGTTAAATTTTTGGTTTATTATTGCACTTGTTTGTGACCCTGTAGTTGATGGTGCACTATCTCCAGTACCAGCATAAATTAATCTTATTGTTCCATCACCATTTATTCGGACGATTCGCCACCATATATCTTTTTTAGTTCCATCTTCTTCTTTTGCTTTTCCAAATTTAACCCAGTTATCATTTACTGTTCCTCTAAAATAATAACTTGTTCCAAAGTCATCTTCTGTTTCATATAAACCTGATTTATTATCTCCACAAGTAGCACAAGCTGTTTTACTAAAGTCTGGAGTGTCATATATAACACTAGAATTATCAAGTATTACATCTCTTGCAATAACTTTTTTAACAAAATAAATATTACATTTAGTTTTTGGTTTTGTTAAACCTGTTACTGTAACTGATGTTCCATCATAACCTATTTTTATTTGGTTGCTTGTATCATATTTACCACCAATAGTACATTTAGTTTGATTTTCATCAATGGTATAAGCATTCCCTGGTGCTTCATCTATACTTATCCATTTACTAACATCATCTTCCTCGTCATTTTCAGGCTTATACATAGCTACTACATTTAAATCAGCATTACCACCGGAATAATTAACAGTTCCACTAACTATTGGTACACTAACAGTAGTTTTGTATTTAGCTTTTGTTATATTTAATACTAATGCACTTCCAATAATTATTACAACTAAACTTATAATTATAATATTAGTATATTTTTTGTTTATTTTCTCATATTTCAATTATTATCTTCCCTCTTTCTATTATCAACTATATTAGAAATTTCTAACTTATACTAAAATTATAATCCGGTATACGTCAAAAGTCAAGAAAAATGTCGGATAATTTCAATGATAGTTTAGAAAAACTTAACTTAATGAGAAAATAAACATGGTGAAGTATAATGTTTAAAATTAATGAGTTAAGAGTTAAAAACAATCTCTCACAAAAAGAATTAGCTAAAATTATTGGTTTAGAGTATACTTTATATAATAAGTATGAAAAAGAATATGTAACAATTCCCTTAAAACACTTAAACACATTATGCAATTATTTTAATGTATCTTTAGATTATATGCTTAATTTTACAACTACTAAAACTTATCCCAACTACACCAAAGAAATAGATAAAACTCTTACCGGTAAAAGATTAAAAGAATTTCGTAAAGAAAATAATCTAACCCAAGAAAAACTAGCCAAAAAACTAAATACCACCCATTCAGTAATCGCTGATTATGAAAAGGGCCGTTTCCTTATTTCTACTTCATTTATTTATTATATATGCAGTAATTATAAAATATCCGCTGACTATCTTTTAGGCAAAACAGATTCTCCAAAATACCTCAAATAATCTAGTGTCGATTTCTGTCGAACGAAATTTCTTTACAAATGACCTTTTACCATTTAAAATATAATTAAGCATTAGGAAGAGCCTGCTAATTAGTATATCCTCACTTACTAATTACCTAAAGGGGGTTTTGGTTCTGGAATACTTTATTAGTAAACCAAAAGGCTCTACATCTATTGATGTTTATCCTAATGCTTATCTTAATTAAAAAATAATACCAAAAAAAGAGAACTAATTTTCCAACTAGTTCTAACTAGTTCTTTTTTATTATTCACTTGGAAGTACCATATCTAAAGGATCATCTTTTTCTTCATCCTGATAAGAATCATTATCTTCTATCTCCTTATCTTTATCTTCCACCTCATCCTTATCCTTATCTTCATGAGGCTTATCTCCATTATTAATATAAATAGTTAACTCTGAAATATTGTTAATAAGTACTCCATCACTAACACTTTGACTTGCAATTAACCCTTTAGCCACCTCTGGATTATAATAAACACTTGAACTATCCACAAACTCTATTTTTACTTCTATATCATGATTAAGTGCCCAATTCTGAGCTTCATTAACACTATTTCCCACAAAATTTGGCAATGTAATTAACTTATCACCAGTTGTAATACCTTGTCCTGTAACTTTTGAACTATATTCTTCATTCGCATCAAAACTAAATGTTTTAATTAATTCTTTTTTCTCTAATCCTAAATTAGCTTTCATTAAATTAACTATTGCCTCTAAACTTCCCGGATAATAACCAATCGCTGAAACCATAAGTCCATTATTACTTAATCTAACTGGTAAATTATAATATTCTAAATAAGTTTTTTCAATGGATATAAACTGTTCATCATTAAATGTTTTTAAAACCATATCTTTTAATACATCATAAAATGATAATATTTTACTTTTTGACATATTTGTATCGACATTATTGGTTATAGCTTCCAAGATCTTATCTAACTTCCCAATATTACTAGAATTAGCGCCTTTTTTAGCTAAAGCTTCAATTATCTGCTGTTGATGTTTATTTCTAGCTATATCACTTAATAAATATGCATGTCTACATCTCGCATAAGCGAGAGCCTCTTCTCCATTTAAATGTTGCATTCCTGGATCAATACAAATTAAATTATCTCCAAATTGTCTCAAAGAATTTTGCTCACAAACTTTTCCCTTATAACTATTAATATAAGGAGTATAATCTGGAGCTTGTACATCTACATCAATTCCCCCTAAAGCATCTACTAATTGTACAACCCCTTGAAAATTAATCTTAACATAATAATCAATTTCTATTCCTGTAAGTTCTTCTACTGTATCAATAACACAACTAGTCCCATAAGCCGCGGATGAATTAATCTTCGCATATCTATTATGATTGCAAGCAATCGGCACATACGTATCTCTCGGAATAGAAAACATTGTCGCATTAAGTGTCTCTGGATTAAAAGTAATCATCATAAGAGTATCTCCATTAAATGATGTACTTGCATTTAACCCTTCTTTTTCACTATCAACACCCATAAGTAAGATTGTAAAAGGATCAGTTAAATTTTTAGTTCCTTTAATTTCCGTATCTTGATTCTTCATCTCTTTACTATAACTATAAAGTATTTCTGTATCATTTAATCCACTAAATTCTTCTTCACTATATATAGTTAAATAATTACTTTTTAAAAATATCCCATCAATTTCTTTATTTAATAAATCATAAAGCATCTCATAATAACTACTATAATTTCTTACTTCACAATCATCTAAACTTTTATCTTTAATTAATTCTTTAGCTAATATATTTCCTTCAATATCTTTATTATTATTAATAATTCCCAGGACACTATCTTTATTTATCTTCGTACTTTTTCTTACAACCAAATTCGAAGTATAAGTAACATATTCTTTCTCTGCCAAATTCTCTATATTATTATTAAGCATACCTATATAATAATTAACAAAACCAAATATTACCATCAAAATAACTGTTAAAGAAGTTGTAATAGCGATCGTAATATGTCTTTTTAATATAAGATTTACTAAATTCCATACTAAATAAATAACTACCCATGCTCCAAATAAAGTTAAAACTGTAAATCTAATCGCTGTTTCGACACTTGAAAGGGCAATTAAATTCTTAAATAGTGCACTATAAAACATCACATATGTTATAAATGTTATTAAATATATTATCAAAAAAATTTTACTAACTTTTTTTATTTTATTAATTAATACTTTCATAATTCAACCCTATCTATTATTTTCTCTCTAATTATATAATATATTATGGTTTCTTTCAATTATTTTTTACATTTTACACGCTATTTACAAAAAAATTACATGAAAACTTGAGCTATGACTCTAAATATTATATAATATTAATAGAATGAGGAGGTACGTTATGTCTGACATAAAAAAATTATTATTATTTATATTTGTCACTTTTTGTTTAATTATGCCAGTTTATGCTGCCTCTAATTATCTAGTTTTATTAGATTCTGTAAATATCCGAAGTGGTCCAAGCGTTAACTATAAGAGATTAGAATTAGGCAAACTAGGAAGTACTTATAATTTAAAAAATGATTCCCTTATTTCTGATGAAAATAACGATGGTTCCTGTGATGCCGGCTGGTATGAAATTGATTATAATGGTGGTTCCGCTTATGTTTGTAGTGAATATGTAAGAGTATATACTTCTAGTGAATCTGATAAAACGGAAGCTACCAATACATGTGAAGCTGAATTAAAGGAAGCCGGTTTTCCCTCAAGTTATTGGAGTGGTCTTTGCTCTTTAAAAAGTAAACATCCTAATTGGACATTTAAACCTATAATTACCCATCTAGATTGGGCTACTGCAGTTAGTAAAGAAAGTCCTTGTGGTAAAAGCCTAATATCCACGACTAACTCCGAATATTTAGACTCAACCTGTTCAATTAAAGAGGGTAGTTTTAAAGCTGCGAGTAGAAAAGCTGTCGCCTTTTATATGGATCCTCGAAACTTCTTTACAGAACAATATATATTCCAATTTGAATATTTAAAATATGAACCTAGTTTAGCAAATTCTTACACAGAAGCTATAACTAAAATGTTAAATAATGCTGCATTCTATAAATTTCATACAGATAAAGGTATAGATTTTGCCTCTCTTACTACTGATGCTGGAAAAGAAAAAGATATAAGTCCGATTTCTCTTGCAGCGCGTATGTATCAAGAATTAGGTGCCGGAACAGAACTAGTAAATCTTTATAGTGGTGAATATACTGGTAGTAATAATACTTACTATGGTTTATATAATTTTTATAATATTGGCGTTACTGATTCATGTGCCAATACTAGAACAATCTGTGGTTTAACTAAAGCTCTAAAAAATGGTTGGAATACTCCTTATAAAGCTATATTAGGAGGCGCTGATTTATTAAGTAATAATTATCTTGCTAATGGTCAGTTTAATCCATATTTAGAAAAATTCAATGTTGCCCCTGTTAAAGAAAGTAGCATATTCTTAAATCAGTACATGACTAATATTGCTGCTCCATCAAGTGAATCTAGTACTACTTATAATACTTATAATAAAATAGGTCTCTTAGATTCAAGTTTTGCTTTTTATATTCCAGTCTATGAAAATATGGGTACAACTATTACTAATAATAGCAGTGGAGCAACTGGTGGTAGTAGTGCTTCTGAAGAAGTATCAGATTTTGCACCAACCTCAATTATTACCAGCAGTGGTTATAAACATTCCGGCTCATATATTCTAGGTATTGATCCTTCTACAACTGTTAATGATTTCATTGGTCGCCTAGAAGCAGTCGCTGGAACTGGTAATATAATTGTTAAAGATAAAAATGGTAATAATGCTACAAATAAAATAGGAACAGGTTATAAAGTAACTATAAAAGGTGCTACGGAAAGTACTTTTGAAGTAATAATTTATGGTGATACCTCAGGTGATGGTGAAATAAATCCTCTAGACTTACTTGTCGTCCAACGTCATATCTTAAAAACTGAAAGCTTAACCAATTCTTATCAAACAAGTGCTGACGTAAACAAAGATAATAAAATAAATTCATTGGATTTATTACTAATTCAAAGACATATCTTAAAAACTGAAAACATTAAACAATAAAAAGGAGTATTAATATGAAGAAACTAAAAAAACTATTTTTGATTTTATTTATGTTATTAGGAATAATTGCTTATCCTAAATTAGCGATGGCCTCCTCTGGTTCTCTTGCTATATCTGCATCTAACACTGCCATTGTTGGTAATACTGTTACGGTAACTATAACATTATCATCCTCTAGTGCTTTAGGATCTTGGGAATTTGATGTTAATTATGATTCCAGTTATCTTCAATTAATATCCTCAAATGCCGAAAATAATGGAACATACTTTGTTGGCTTTGTTCAAAATAGTTCAACTAAAACCAAAACCTATACTTTAAAATTCCGGGCTTTAAAAAGTGGTTCTACTAATATTACGATAGGTAGTTATGATGTTTATGATTATAATACCAATAGTATGAGCATAACTAGAACTAATAAAAAAATAACTTTAATGACTCAAAAAGAACTTGAAGCAACCTATAGTAAAGATAATAACTTAAAAAGTTTAACAGTTGAAGGCTATGAACTTAAAGAAGAATTTAAAGCCGATACTTTAGAATATTCTATAGATGTTCCAACTGGCACTACCAGTGTTAAAGTAACAGCCACTCCCAATGATAAAACAGCCATAGTATCAGGTGATGGCGAAATAGAAGTATCCGAAGGTTTAAATACCATCAAAATAAATGTTACTGCCCAAAATGGTGATCAAAAAGAATATACTCTAACTGTTAATGTTGAAGATCAAAATCCTATTGAAGTAACTGTTGATAAATCATCTTACATCGTTATTAAAACAGCAAGCTTACTAACTGCTCCCGCTACATTCATGGAAACAACCGTTACTATAGATGATTTTGAAATACCCGCCTTCATAAACAATGCTGCCGATATTACTCTCGTAGGGTTAAAAGATAGCGCTGGTGATATTTCTTTATTCCAATATAAAGATGGTAAATATTCTAAATATACCGAATTAAATCTTAAAAATTACTTACTAATCCCCGCCAAATTTGAAAAAGAATTAGATCTAATTAAAACTAGTATCAAAATAGAAAATACAACTTATGATGCTTATAAATATAGTGAAAATAGTGATTTTATTATAATAAGTGCTAAAAGCCTAGAAGATGGTAAAACAAACCTTTATTTATATGATACAGTAAATAAAACTGCCAGTCGTTATGATGCAACTTATATGGATGAAATTAATTCTACTATAACTAATTATACTTATATAATAATAGCCTTCGCCACTGCTTTACTTTTAATGTTAATTATAATTTTCTCACTTCTACATAGTTTAAGAAAAAAACAAAAGAAAATAAATAAATTTGTCGAAAAACAAGAAGCTAAAATAGAAGCTACAAGAAAACTCAATAATGTAATTGATGAAGTAAAAAAAATAACGGAATCTGAAAAGCAAGAAAATACCGAAAAACCCGAAAAAGAATCATCAACTGAAGAATTAAAAGTAAAAGAAATAAAAGAAGAGGAAAAAGAAGAACTTAAAAAAGAATCTGAAGAAACCAAACCTAAAAAAGAAGATTTAGAAGAAACAGAAGTATATAACTTATTTGAAGATGATTTTAAATTCAAAAAGAAAAAGAAAAATAAAAAGTAGAAAGAAAGACAAAAATTTCTTTCTTTTATTTACCCATTTATTACCTCGTGTTATAATATTTATAGGAGATATATATTATGGAACTAAAGGACATCAAAGGTGTAGGACCTAAAGCTTTACAAAATTTACAAACTATAAATATTAATTCTTTAGAAAATTTATTAACCTATTATCCTTTTCGTTATGATTTATTTACCCCAATAACTTTAAGTAGTGATTATAACAATGAACGAATATCTATAAATGTTGAAGTAGCAACCAATCCCACTGTCGGTTATATCCGTCGTAACTTTAATAAACTTCAATTTAAATGTATTCATAACAAGGAAACAATCTGGGCAGTAATATTTAATCGTGCTTTTCTAAAAAAACACATAACTATCGGTAAAACAATAACTTTAGTAGGTAAATACAACCCCCCTAAAAAAACTTTTATATGTGATGATATTAAATTAAAAGCTATCACCCAAGAAGAAATAATCCCTGTATATCATGTAAATAAAAACATAAAAAATATTGAACTAAGAAAAATTATTTCCTCTGCTCTAAAAGATAGTGCTGCTATACCTAATTACATTCCTTTAAACATAATAGAAAAATATAATTTTGTAACCAAAAAACAAGCTTTAAAAATGATTCATGAACCAGAAAATTATGAAGAAATAAAAAAGGCTAGTCTATTTCTTAAATACGAAGAACTCTTTTTATTTATGTTTAAAATAGCTTATATGCGTAAATTCAATAATAATATATATAAGGAAGAAAAAACTTTCAACGATCTTGATATCAATAACTTTATTTCCACTCTTCCTTTTTCCCTAACTGGTAGTCAAGAAGAAGCTCTAGCCCTCATTCTAACTGATTTAAAAAGCAACAAAAAAATGAATCGCCTAGTTTTAGGTGATGTTGGAAGTGGTAAAACCATTATCAGTTTTATTTCTATGTATGCTAACTTTTTATCCGGCTATCAAAGTGTTTTAATGGCTCCCACTGAAGTTTTAGCAAGACAACATTATGAAAGTGCTTTAACTTATTTTAAAAACACTAATATAAATATATCTCTCCTTGTCGGAAGCTTAACGGGCAAAGAAAAAGATCAAATAAAAGATAACTTACTAAATGGTAATATCGACATTTTAATTGGTACTCATGCTATAATTGAAGAAAGCGTTAAATTCTATCGTCTAGGTCTAGTTATAACTGATGAACAACATCGTTTTGGCGTTAAACAAAGAGAAATTTTAAAAAGTAAAGGCGAAGTCCCAGATGCTCTTTATATGAGTGCTACTCCCATTCCTCGTAGTTATGCTCTAACTTTATATGGTGATTTAGATGTTTCTTTTATAACTCAAAAACCCGGTGGTCGAAAAGTAATCGAAACTAAAATAAAAAAATATAACGAACTAAAAGATGTCTTAAATCATATTTTAACTGAAATAAAAAATGGTCATCAAGTCTACGTTGTCGCAAGTCTAATTGATGATAATGAAGAACTAGACTTAAAAAGTGTAGAAACCCTAAAAGATAAATTTAATCTAGCTTTTCAAAATAAAATACCCATCGAAATATTACATGGCAAACTAAAACAAAAAGACAAAGATGCCATAATGAATCGCTTTAAAAATAATGTTACCAAAATTTTAATTTCAACAACTGTTATTGAAGTAGGAGTAGATGTAAAAAACGCTACTATCATGGTTATATTTGATGCAGATAGATTTGGCCTTGCTACTCTACATCAATTAAGAGGTCGTGTTGGTAGAAATTCTCTTGATAGTTATTGTTATTTAATTAGTGATAAAGAAATAGATCGCCTAAAAGTTCTAGAGGAAAGTAATGATGGTTTTTATATCTCAAAAAAAGATTTAGAATTAAGAGGTTCCGGAGATTTATTTGGAATTCGTCAAAGTGGTGAAAGTTTATTTAAAATTGCTAATCTAAAAACTGATGAAAAGATCTTAAATCAAGCTAAAAAAGATAGCTTAGATTACTTAAATTCTTTAGAATATAAAAATAATTTATCTTACTCTAAAATAGTTAAAGTTTTAGATCGTTTAAATTAAATTATGTAAAACTTAAGAAATATAATTGACAAAAAACAAAATTCATAATATCATTATAATGACATGATAAACATCATGTCCGAATCACTTTTACGACTTAATGTGAAAGTGAGTCAACCAAAACCCCCTGAAGTTCCCTCGAGAGAGGGAACGCTTTTTGTTTTATAAGGGTTTCTGAGGTTTTTAATTTTTTCTAGATA
>CANQDN010000044.1 GCA_947593275.1 uncultured Bacilli bacterium | reverse complement strand
TTTCCACTACTTGGAATAATACCAATAGCATTAAAATTTTTCTTCCATCTATTTGGAGTCATAGTAAATCTATTATATGGAACTTCATCAACTTTAATTCTGTGGGATTCCACGGAATTAAAAGTTTCATTATTAATTTCTTCCCATAAACTATAATAATCAAAAGAATTCTTATTAGACATCCAATTTCTTATTACTCCAGATGGATCTTTGGGATTTGCATATTTTGCTAAATCAGTTAAAGAAATATAATTAACATTCCCAATTCGCATTATCCCAATTTTATTTTCTTTTACAATAATTTCAGTTGTTATTATATCTGTCTTCATTTTATCCCCCTATTTACTTTTTTATTATCTAAATAATCTATTTATAACTTCACTACTATTTCCCACAACAATTCTTATATTTCTTCCCACTTCCACAAGGACATGGATCATTTCTTCCAACTTTATTAACTCTCTTTGGTGTAGCTTTCTCTTTTTCTTTACCATCATTCGCATGTCCCTCTAAAGTCTGTTTTCTTGTAACATTTTGTCTAATCTCCGCATTAAGTAAAAACGTTGCAATTTGTCTATCTATTCTTTGTAAAAACTCTTCAAATAATTGGAATCCTTCCATAGTATAAGCTTGAACCGGATTAACCTGTCCATACCCTCTAAGTCCAATACCTTCTTTTAAATGCTCCATTGCACTCATTTGATCAACCCAATTCGCATCAATTACTCTTAAAGTTATCGCTTTCTCAAAATCATCACTAACCGGAACATCTTTAATTTTATTTTCATAATCTTTAACAACTAAATCGGTAATATATTTAACTGTTTCATCATCAGTTAAATCCTTTATATCTACAAATTTTAAAGAATTAGTTTTTAAATAATTATTATTAACATATTCTACAATCTCATCTTTATCACTATCTGTAAGATAATTTTCAGGCGCTAAATGTTCCTCACATAAATCTCCAATAACATTCTTAAATGTTTCCAAAACTCTTTCATGAATAGAATCCATATCCAGTACTTCATTCCGTCTTGCATAAACAATATCTCTTTGTTCATTTAAAACCTGATCATATTCCAGCAAACTTTTTCTTATATCATAGTTATTTCCTTCAACTTTTTTTTGCGCCGACTCAATTGATCTCGTTAAAGTTTTACTTCTAATTGATTGATCATCAACCCCTAAATTTTGAAGCATAACTTTAACTCTATCTGTTCCAAATCTTCTCATCAAATCATCTTCAAATGATACAAAAAACTGACTCATTCCCGGATCTCCTTGCCGTCCAGAACGCCCACGCAACTGATTATCAATTCTTCGAGATTCATGTCTTTCTGTTCCAATTACACACAAACCACCAAGCTCTTTAACTCCTTCACCAAGCTTAATATCCGTACCACGACCAGCCATATTAGTTGCAAGTGTTATAGCTCCTTTTTCACCAGCTTTTGCAATTATTTCTGCTTCTCTAGCATGATTCTTCGCATTTAATACTTCATGTTTAAGTCCTGCTTTAGTAAGTAATCCACTTAAAAATTCATTAGATTCTACACTAATAGTACCAATAAGTATAGGTTGTCCCTTAGCGTGTATTTCTTTTACAGCGTTAACTATAGCTTTATATTTAGCTTTACTAGTCGCATAAACAAGATCCGCAAGATCTTCTCTTATAACCGGTTTATTAGTTGGAATTTCAATAACATACATATTATAAATATCTCTAAACTCTTCTTCTTCAGTCTTTGCTGTACCCGTCATACCAGAAAGTTTATTATATTTTCTAAATAAGTTTTGGAATGTAATCGTCGCCATTGTTTTAGTTTCTGTATTAATTGTTACTCCTTCCTTAGCTTCTATCGCTTGATGTAATCCTTCACTAAATTGTCTCCCAACCATTAATCTTCCTGTAAACTGATCAACAATTATTACTTCACCATCTTGAACAACATAATCAACATCTTTTTTAAACCCATAATTAGCCTTTAAAGCCTGATTTAAATGATGAACTAATGCTGTATTATCTAAATCATATAAATTCTTTAAATTAAATATTTCTTCAATTTTCTTACTTCCAACATCCGTTAAAGATACACTTCTAGTCTTCGCATCCACTACATAATCATCATCTTCCCGTAATCTCTTAACAGCTCTATCGGCATCTATATATAAATTATTTGAATTAAATCTTCCCCCAGAAATAATAAGTGGTGTTCTAGCTTCATCAATTAATATCGAATCCACTTCATCAACAATACAAAAATTAAGTGGTCTTTGAACTCTATTTTCCTTTTGAACAACCATATTATCTCTTAAATAATCAAATCCAATTTCATTATTAGTTGAATACAAAATATCACAATTATAAGCATCTTGTTTCTCTTTAGGACTTAACTCACGCATATTAAGACCAACACTTAAACCAAGAAACCGATAAATATTTCCCATCCATTCTGAGTCTCTTTTCGCCAAGAATTCATTGGCCGTTACAACATGTACTCCAAGTCCTGTTAAAGCATTTAAATATGTTGGCATAGTCGCTGTTAAAGTTTTACCTTCACCAGTTTTCATCTCCGCTATATTTCCAAAATGAATCGCCAGTCCTCCTAAAATTTGTACATAATAAGGCTTTTCCCCAATAACCCTATAGGCAGCCTCTCTAGTAACCGCAAAAGCTTCCACAATTAAATCATCTAAAGTCTCTCCCTTAGAAAGCCTTTCTTTAAATTCTAAAGTTTTATTTTGAAGTTCAGAATCAGATAGCTTCCCCATATCTTCTTCTAAAGCCATAATCTGATCTGCATATTTCTTAAATCTTTTTAATTCTTTATATTCGGTATCAAATATTTTTTGTAAAAATCCCATGTAATTCACCTTCCATAAATAAGATTATAACATAATTCTAAAGGTAGTACAAATATTATTTCTAAAATTAGCCCCAATTTTCTAAAACTTATTGTAATATACCTCAATTGTGCTATAATAAAAGTCTAAAAAAAGCGAAAAGAGGTGAAACAACTATGGATAATCAAATGACTCAAAACTTCAATAAACTGGCTAAAAACATTATAAATCGCCTTCAAAATCGCATTATTGAAGATGAAGATTACGTAAAATACTTTTATTATTTTAAAACTGCTTTAGAATTTCATTTAGTTAATAAAGATATTTTAGAAATATATGCTGAAAGTTTAATTGATGCTGAAACAGAACACAACTCTGAAGGAATAGCTAAACTAAAAGATGAAACATGCTATTTACTTGGAAGTATAATGTCCTCTAAAAGAAGATAAAAATTATCAAATAAAAAAAGTAAACATAATGATTTAACAACTATTCTTATTTAAGAAAAACTGTTATATCTTTTTTTTGCTTACTTTTTTAAAGATATTACTTAACGTTTATAATTCCGTAATTTCCATCCCGTCTTTTATACATAACAGAAACACACTCTTCATCAACATTTTTAAATACAAAGAAATCATGATTAAGTAAATCCATTTGTAAAAGTGCTTCTTCTTCATCCATTGGTTTAGAATCTACATTTTTTCTTTTAACAATCTTTGTTTCTTCTTCCTCATCTTCTTTAACCACAAAATCTGTATTAATATCTAAATGAATTAAATTCTTATATTTTGTATCCAATTTAGTTTTATTCTTTCTAATCTGTCTTTCTAGTTTATCAATAACTAAATCGATCGCTGCATATAAATCCGCATGTGTTTCTTCCGCTCTTAAAGTAAACCTATTAGTAGGTACTGTAACTTCTACAGTTTGTTCATTATTTCGAACTCTAATAATTACACTAGCTTTAATTTTTTTATCAGCATCAAAATATTTATCTAATCTCCCAAGTTTCTCTGTCACATAATCTTTTATCGATTTTGTAACAGTTACTTTATCCCCTCTTATTGAAATTTCCATAAAATCACCTAACCTTTAGTTAATTATATCATGGAAATAAGAAAAAAACCACTAAATTATATAGTAGTTAGTTCTTTTTCACAAACATCAACTGCTTGTAAACCTTTTGAAGTTTCAATCAACTTAAAATCTACAACTGAACCTTCTTTTAAAGTTTTGTAGCCATCTTTAATAATCGCTGAATAATGAACGAAGATATCTTCTAAATCTCCGCATTCAATAAATCCATAGCCTTTTTCATTATTAAACCACTTAACTTTACCTTCCATTTCACACCTAGCCTTTCTACCTCGTATTTAATAATAACATACAAGCTCCCCTGGGCTCAATAAAAAGCGTACGACAAATTTCGCACTACAAATCGCTTCTCATTATTAAGCTATTCCAAAGATACCACATATAAAAAAGAAAGAAAATAACCTTGTCTAAAAACATCAATTTTACGTCTCAAAAGTATTAGCTTTATACCATTAACCAAACTTTTTTGTTTTAAAACTTTATAATGATTACTTCACGTAAACTATATGTCATTAATTCCAATAATTAGTTATACTATATTCGTTGTAAGGGAAGTTTTATATGAAAGAAAAATTTATAGATAAATTCTTAAATTTCATAACTAAATATGAAGAATGTGATCGAATAAAACTTTTAAGATTAAAATATGGTCTTGAAGGAATATTTAACTTAATGGTTAAAACAAGCGTTGTCATTTTGTTATCTTTTCTTCTAGGTACCACTAATATTACTTTAATGACTATGGTTTTTTATGCCCTATTAAGAACTTTTAGTTTTGGATTCCACGCTAATAGTAGTATAGGTTGCTGGATAACTACCATAACCGTTTATAATATTATTCCATTAATACTTAAAAATATTACAATTCCCCATATTATAGGCTATATAATTTTATTTATTAGTGTTATTTCCATGATCTTATGGGCTCCTGCAGATACTCCCAAAAGGCCATTATTAAAGAAGGAAGTTCGTAAAAAATGTAAAAGAATATCAACATCTATTGTTATATTATACGCAGTAATCTATCTATTAAATTTCAACTCATTAATTAACGACGCCATAATGTACGCGTTAATGATCCAAACAGTATTTATTAATCCTGTAACATATAAAATTACTCGTACTCCATTTAATAATTATAAATATTATAAGAAAAAAGAATCAAAAGAGGTTTAAATAATTTTAATATATATTTAAACAATTTAAAGAAGAAAAGGAGGGAAAAGAATGGAATTTTTAGCTAATTTATTAAGTAGTGCTGCAATCTCTGCATCTGCAGATACTCGTACTGCTTGGTTCGCATGGGATGAACCTGAATGCCCTGAAGAACTATTATAATTTAGTAAAAACAGCAATCATCAAATATTGCTGTTTTTAATTGTTTTTTAACTAATCTACATTCTTATTCTTTTTAGCAACTATCTTACTAACAAAATAATTATTAATAATCTTAATACTAAAAGCTACTTCTTTATTTCTAAAATTAGAAAATAAACCTAATCCTCTCTTATTACCTTTAGTTGAATAACTTTTGTTACCTAAGTTATCAATATCTATTTCATTGGCAAATGTATTTTTAACTTCTATCTCAATAAAATTTTCAACATCATTAATACTAATTACTAACACTTTTTCTAAACTACCTATGGCAGATTCTATTGAATTATCTAATACTAACATTAATTTTTCAACTAACACGTTATATCTTTTAGGTGTTAAATAACTAAAAATATCATAATCAATATTATTAAATACTTTAAAATTAAGATCATTTAAATGTTCATATAATTTTTCATAAATAATTCCATTTAAACCATAAGGAATTTCTTTTAAAGAATTAGAAGTATCCACATTTTTATTAAATTTAAAGATTAAATCATCTATTAAAGCAATAGATTTTTTATTTGAAACAGATTTTATACTCATCAGTCTAGCCACCAAATTATGTTTAAAAATTCTATTTTCTTCATCCATTTTAATATAGAAATCATTATTAGCTTTCAAAGTATTTAAAAATATATCATTTTCAAATTCACTAAACGTAATTTTCATTAATAATATCAAAACTAATATAGTAAGAACTATAACCAAAACTAGCAAAAAATTTTTAACATTTATAGAAGCTAATAATGATAATATCAATCCAAATAAAGTAAAAAATATAATAATATAAAATACATAATCTATCTTTTTAGTTAAAGAGTATATAAAATTTGTTAATTTCCTCACCCATTTCAATTTACTAAGAATTATCAATATAACAAAAACTAATATTGTTGGTGTTACTGTAAACATCAAACTATAAACTTCAAAATGAAAACAATTATATATTAAAGATAATCCTACCATACATATTAAATCAGCCAAAAATCCATATATCCAAACAACACAAAGATAAAATATTAATTTCTTAATCGGCATTGGATTAACTAAATAAAAAAGAATAGGAAAATAAACAAAATATGATACTGCGCCAACAATAGGAATTTCATAATACATTAAAAGTGACATAAATATACTACCCAAAACATAAACTATAAAAGTTTTTAAATTTATCTTCTTTTTACCATCACTAAGTTTATAATACAAATACGCTATTCCAAAAGTTGATGCAAAACAAGCAATAAAAGTTATAAGCATATCAATCATCTAAGTCACTCCTAAATTTTTTAGACAACATATAAACTTTCTCACCAGTATCCAAAGTAAAATAACCTTCTTTATAATTCTTTTCTTGAATCCTTGTCTTATTAACAATACATGACCTATAACATTGAACAAATCTCCCATCAAGCATCGGTAAAATATCTTTTATATTTAAAGCAACACTATATTTACCATTCCCATCTGCAATAATTATTAATTTCCTATCTTCTGTATCTCTAAAAATATACAAAATATTCTTATAATACACATTTAACTCAACATTATTAGCTTTATATACAAACATCTTATTATCAAAATTTCTTTTAATAATTTCACCAATATCCTTCTTAAATCTTTTATCAAAATCATGAAACTTTTCTATAAAATCAAACACTTCATAAATACTTCTATGTACACTTTCAAACATCCTCTCATGATTAGTTATAAAAATAATCTCACTTTCCCAATCAACATCTCTAATAAGTTTAGCAATATTAATTCCACTAACTTTATTTCCAAGCTCAATATCCAAAATATAAACTTTATGCTCCGAAACATTCATAATCTCTTTCTTAAGCTCCGGCGTTAACTTCTGAAAAGCGACCACCTTCTTATCACTTACCACTTCATCCAATAAATCAAAAATATGTCTAGTATCTTCTCTACTATCATCTACTACTACAAACTTCACCACTATAATCTCTCCCTTTACGTTTACTAAAGGTAATTATATTATAAATTTTCTCCAATGTCAAAAAAAACATGATGTTATACACCATATTTTTTTACTTTAAGCAAACATTGTAGTATATATTCCCCACTAGAGTCTATATAATAAACATTTTTATCTTTAATTTTTACTTTAGGAATCATCTCATTAGTCCCAAATAAAACAACATCATCCCAAAACCATTCCCTAAAATACCCCATAATTTTTGATATATCTTTAAAATAAGTAAGATCTAAATAAATCCCTTTATCCAAATAAAGCACCATATATCCCTTATTAATTTCTACATAACTTACATTTTTCTTTGCTAAAAACTCTCTAATATCCCAATATTGCACTTTTAAAAACCCTAAATCTTGCCATATCCCCTCTAAAAAAGCTAAATCAGCCACCCCATAAAACGCATTCTTTAAAACTCCTATTTTATCTCCCAAAATCTTACTTTTTATCTTTTCTTTTTTAATAAGCCCCAAAAACTCCTGAATAAACACCTCTCTATTTATAATAAACCCTTTATCTACACTTTTAAACTCCCAATCAATAACTCTATCTTTATATAAAACAATAACTCTATTATCTACTATATAAACTATTATATCTTGCATATTATCACCCTCATAAAAAAAGACCTAGAGAAAAAAACTTATCTCTATTTCCTAAAAAAATTTAGCTTTAACTTAAACTTTTAACATCCATCTTATAAAACTCTTCCGGATCAATAAGTCTACCCTTATAATACACTTCAAATAATAAATTATTATTACTATCACTTATATTATTCGCTCCACTTACTCCAATAACCTCCCCTTGTTTTAATTGATCACCTTTATTTATCTCAGTATCTCCTAAACTATAATAAATGAATCTTAAATCCGGACTATACTCAACTTCTACAACATTCCCTAAAATATTATCTTCTCTAACATCCGCGATAGTTCCATCAAGAACCATAAATACTTGAAATTCTTTATCAGCCGAATATAAAACTCCCGTATTTTTCATATAAGTATTTTCAAAATAAATTAAAGACTTCTTTTGAGTTTCTTCATCCCCATTTATATCATAAAAATATTTTGAAATAACAACACTTTCCTCTGAATATGGTCTTATTATTACATCCTCTAAACCACCATCAGCATTTATAACGGGTGTTGCATCTCCATTTAATAACCCAATAGTATAAAGATAACTTGGATTATCATTAAATAAACTACTCACCAAACTAACTGCTCCAAAAATAACCATCAAAACAATCACATATAAAGTTGGTAAAACATACCCTTTCAATTTTCTTTGCTTCATATATTTCTTCAAACCTTTCTTACTATTAAATTGAACAGGTTTTTCCAAAATATACTTAAATTTTTTCTATTTCTGTATTTTGATAATAATGTTTCAATATATCTTGATAATTATATCCCGAACTTGCCATCCCTTCCGCTCCATATTGACTCATCCCCACACTATGTCCATATCCATAAGTCTTAATTCTAACATTATTACCTTCTATCATTAAAGTAAAATCTGTAGATCTAAGCCCCAACTTATTATATATTTCTCTTCCCGTAAAAGTTTTCCCATTAATTGTAATACTTCTAATATAATTATTATCTCCTCTAACTATATTACTAACATCTATATTTCCACCCAAAATTCCTAACTTAGAACAAAAAATATTTTTGTCGATAACTGTTTCTTTATAATAAGCATCATAATTTTTATCCCAAGAAGAATCTACACTAACAAGATATTCTTTACTTTCATTAAACACATTTAAAGCATTCTCTGTCATCCCATTTGATATTGCAAAATAATACGCAATAATAATATCTCCATTATAAGTTAATACTTCTCCTTTAGTCATATCAACTGCCTCTTTAACCCGATTATAATAAAAGGAAAAATTATCTTTCCATCTCTCTTGCATTTCTTCTTCACTTAAATAAACTTGATCACTAACAGTTGTTGATAAAACATAATCTTTAATATTCTTCTCTTTATATAAAGCATACGTCCGGGCCGCAACCGCCTGAGCTTTTAAGGCTTCCATATTAAATGAAGCTGGCATCTCCCCTGCAACCACTCCAACAATATACTCTTCTAAATCTATATAAAAAGGATTACTTTTATCTCTATTACTACTAATTAATACTTGGATATTCTCCTCTTCCTTATTTTCAATCTCACTTTCTTCTTCCCACTCCAAACTATAGCTTTCCAAAGTAGAACCCGCAAGTGTTGGAGTATCATCTCTTTTAGTAACAAACGTTACCGGTACTAATAAAACCGCTATTATTAAAAGTAATCTATTCATAATTCCTCCATTTATCTAATTATATGAAGTGTTAAAAGAAATTATTTTATACAAAATATCTATAATAAAAAAACTGCTTATTTACTAACCCTCTAAACTTTGATATAATAACATAAAGGATAAAAGAGGTAATAAATATGAAACAGACTTTAAAAAATATGTATGTTAAAAATAAACGTGTTATCTTAAGATGTGATTTAAATGTTCCCATTAAAAATGGTAATATTTTAGATGATACCAAAATAGTTAAAAGTCTTGAAACTATTAACTATCTAATAAAAGAAAATTGTAAAATAATTATCTTAAGCCATTTAGGTCGTATCAAAACTGAAGAAGATAAAAAAACTAATAGTCTTTTACCAGTAAAAAATGTTTTAGAAAAATTATTAGGCAAAGTAATAAAATTTGCCCCTAACCCTTTAAGTGAAGAAACAAAAAATATCGCTTTAAACTTAAACCCAGGCGAAATCCTTCTTTTAGAAAACACTAGATTCCTAGATATTCCTGAAAAAAAAGAAAGCACCCTCGATGAAAACGTTGCTAAAACTCTTGCCAGTCTTGGCGAAATCTTTGTGTTAGACGCTTTTGCATCCGCGCATAGAAATCATACTTCTGTTGTTGGTATCCCCAAATACCTTCCTAACTGCCTTGGCTTTCTTGCTGAAAAAGAAATAAATATGCTCGATAAATTTTTTAAAAATCCTGAACACCCTTTTACAGTCATCATGGGTGGTGCTAAAGTAGATGATAAACTACCGGTGATTAAAAGCTTGCTCCCTCTTTGTGATCATCTTTTACTAAGC
>CANQDN010000043.1 GCA_947593275.1 uncultured Bacilli bacterium | reverse complement strand
CAATCCAGTATAGAACCGAATTGGGATTCTTATAAATTCTCTTTTTGTGTCTACTTTTTATTGACTAGTTCAACTTAATAAAAAGGTATTTCTTTTTTTAACTAATAAAAAAAACTAGTATATTACTAGTTCAGATCTTCAATAACAATATTTAAATCTTTATTTTCATTAATAGTATCAGCGACAATATCATGATAATTAGGATTAGAATAGCTTTCTTTTATAGCACTTATTATTTTTTCATTAGAGTTTTCACTATATCCAGTTTTATGAAATGTATCACCAATTAACATAAATGGAACACCAGATGCTTTAACATTAACTTTTTCGGCAACTTTTTGCATTAAACTAGAATTATCTTTATTATGCCATACTTCTAAAGTTTTAATTTCTAAATAATCATAGTCATCAATGATAGTTTTTAAAAATTCTTTAGCTTGTAAGCAATAAGGACAAGTACTACCATGGAATAAATAAAGTGTTATAGTTTTTTCGCCTGTATAGTTTGGTTTAGTATTAGTTGCCTCACTAGTTGGGGAATTAGTTTCTGGAATAATCTCTTCATCCTGAGAATTATTATCAGTAGTTATTTCTTCCTCCCGAGAATCATTAAATGTAGGACTATTTTCTTTATTGCTAGTATTTAAGTTTTCAGCTTTAGCACTTGGGATAGAACTTAAATACATAGCTCCTATCGCACCGAATAAAGCAACCATTGTCCCCAGAAAACCTATAATAATGGTTATAGCAGTTTTTTTCATAACATCAATTCCTTCTTATTAATTATATATAAAAATAGAAGTAAATGCAAGAAATTATTGCATGATTTTAGTTTAGGTGTTACAATGAAGCGAAAAGAGGTTTTGTATGATGATTATTAACTTAATATTAAGGTTTAAAGGAATAGATGGAGTAGATAAATTTTTGGGGAAACATCGAGATTATTTTAAAGATATGGATGCTTTAAAGACAATAAAGTTTATGCAAAAATATTTAGATTTCGATTATCAAATAAGAAAAAGCGATTTTTCTTTTTTAGACTATTTAGATAATAGTATGGTTGAAAGTCGGTGGTATCCGGTTTTAATTAAAAATAGTAAATGTTTTAAAACAATGACAGATATAGATAAAGTTTATTTATTAAATGATTATTTGGATTCAAAGGGGAGTGATCTATTTATAAGAGAGTCGCTTATGATTATTTTTCAGGAAGAAGCTTTAAGAATTTTAATGGATAGTGAAAGCCTCATTGCTAAATTTCCTAATATATTTGCTAAAAAATTATTAGAAAGTGGTAATATTGATTTAGTTATAGAAAGTAGAAAGTGTCCGAGTTATTTAATGTATTATTTAAATGAATATATTAATAATTATTTTCCTTTAAAAGATATAAAGAAATATTTATTAAATTATAGTAATTATAATGAAGCAACAATGCAAGTTTTAACAAGTTGTTGGGAGCATGGTTCTTCTAATAAGGAGGAAGTTTTAAGAGTAATTAGTGAAATAATAATTGAAAAGTGTATAGAAAAAAAGAAGAATCAAACTAAAATAGAGGAGATAGATACATTTTTAAATAATTTAATTAATGGTTTAATCGGATATAAAGAAGAAGTTTATAGTAAAAAAGATTTGGATTTAATTGCGAGATTGTTAGAAGAATCAGGAAATAAAGAGGCAGTAATGTATTTTTTAACACATACAATTTGTTCTTATAATTATGAGATAATAGATAAAATAATGCTTAATTTTGATAATTTGCCTATGTTATTTAATGCAGTAGATAAGTTTTATGTTAATTATATTACTACAAGAATTTTATTAGGATATCCAAAAGTAGTAAAACATAGTTTTGTTAGTTATATTTCAAAACATTATTCTTTATTTAGTGTGATGGTGTTAGATAAAATATTATTTTTGGCATATACTTGTGCATATATGTTTGATAAAGAGGAAATAATGGGATTTTTAAAGGCAGGTTCTAGTTATATTAAAGATATATTATATAATTATACTTTTTCAGATAATGAAAGATTTATGATAGTAGAAAAATATAAAAATTTAGGAATGGAAGATTTAGGAGAAGAATTGAAATTAAAAATGTAAAATAATGTTAAGTTGTTTTACATTTAGAGATTTTTTTGATATACTAAATAATAGGTGAATAAAAATGGCAAATAAATATGATGCATCATCAATTAAGATATTGGAAGGATTAGAAGCAGTTAGAAAAAGACCAGGGATGTATATTGGTTCAACAGATAAGAGAGGATTACATCACCTTGTTTGGGAAATTGTAGATAATTCGATTGATGAAATAATAAATGGTTATGGAAATTATATTAAAATTGTTATGCATAAAGACGGAAGTATTACTATTGCCGACAATGGAAGAGGAGTACCTACGGGAATGCATGAATCAGGAAAGTCAACGCCTGAGGTTATATATACAGTTTTACATGCTGGCGGTAAATTTGAAGAAGGAAACTATAAAGTAAGTGGAGGTTTACATGGAGTTGGTGGTTCGGTTGTTAATGCTTTATCTAAAAAGATGGATGTAGTAATTTACCGAGATGGAGAAATTAACAATATTAGATTTTGTAATGGAGGAGAAGTGGAAAGTCCTTTAAAAAAGATTGGGACAACCAATAAAACAGGAACGATAGTTACTTTTTTACCGGATTATGAAATATTTAAAAATTGTCAGTTTTCTTATACTACTATCACCGAAAGAATGCAGGAGAGTGCTTTTTTAATACCTAATGTAACAATTGAGGTAATTGATGAAGAAGCCGGGAAAAATGCAAAATTTCATTATGAGAATGGTTTAGTTAATTTTGTAGAATATATAAATGAAGATAAAGAGACAATATGTGAAGTAATTAATTTTTCAGCGATTAAAAATGGAATAGAAGTAGATATAGCTATGCAATATACCGATACTTATAATGAAAATATCTTATCTTTTGTTAATAATGTTAAAACTATTGATGGAGGAACTCATGAGGTAGGTTTTAAAACGGGTATTACTAAAGCTTTTAATGATTATATTAAGAGTAATAATTTATTAAAGGGTAAGGATGCAACATTTGAGGGTAGTGATGTAAGAGAAGGTTTAAGTGCCGTGATTAATTTAAAAATACCGGAAGCTCTTTTACAGTTTGAAGGACAGACAAAAGGTAAACTTGGAACTCCGGAAGCAAGAAGTATAACGGATGCGATAACTTATGAAAATTTAAAATTCTTTTTAGAAGAAAATAAAGAAGTTGCACTTAATATTATTAATAAAGCAAGTAGAAGTAAACTTGCAAGAGAAGCGGCTAGAAAAGCTAGAGATGAAGCAAGAAATGGTAAAGGGAAAAATAAATTAGAAAAGAATTTATCTGGAAAGTTTGCACCAGCTTCTACTAAGAATCCTAGTTTAAATGAGTTATTTTTAGTTGAAGGGGATTCCGCCGGAGGATCTGCTAAAGGGGGAAGAAATAGGCGGTTTCAAGCGATACTTCCTCTTAGAGGTAAAGTTATAAATTCTGAGAAAGCTAATGTTGTAGATATATTAAAAAATGAAGAAATAAATACTATTATTCATACAATTGGGGCAGGTGTTGGTCAAGAGTTTGATGTTAAAGATGCTAATTATGATAAAGTAATAATTATGACTGATGCCGATGTTGATGGTTCACATATTCAAATATTACTTCTTACATTCTTTTATAGGTTTATGCGGCCTTTAATTGAAGCAGGAAAGCTTTATATAGCTAAACCACCATTATATAAAATAGATTATGGGAAAAAACATTATTATGCTTATTCTGATGAAGAAAGATTTCAAATTGTATCAGATCATACGGGAAAACCGGATATATCTCGAAATAAAGGTTTAGGAGAGATGAATGCTGATGAACTTTGGGATACAACAATGAATCCGGATACAAGAAGTTTAATAAGAGTAAATATATATGATGCAGCTTTAGCGGAGAAAAGAGTTTCTGTTTTAATGGGAGATAAAGTAGAACCACGCAAAGATTGGATAGAAGAAAATATTGTATTTACAATGGAAGATGATTATAGAGCTATTTAGCTCTTTTTTTCTTGACATATTTTAAAGTTAAGCATATAATTAAATATATGAACAATTATTCAATTAAGGAGTGGAGATATGAAAGAGTGTGATTGTTTAAGTTGTAGTTGTATTAATGAAAAGTTAGCTAAAAAAGTTAAAGAAAAAATGCTTAATGATGAAGTTTTGTTTGATATTGCGGAATGTTTTAAGATATTTGGAGATAGTACGAGGATTAAGATAATCTATGCTTTAAAATTAAGTGATTTATGTGTTAATGATCTAGCATATATTACTAATAGTACTCCATCGGCGATTTCACATCAACTGAGGATATTAAAGCAAGCTAAATTAGTTAAGAGTAAAAAGATTGGGAAAGTTGTAAATTATAGTTTGAAAGATAATCATGTAATTAAATTATTTGAGTTAGGACGTGAACATGTTGAAGAGTTATAAATATTATTTAAGTAAACTGGATTGTGCTAATTGTGCTAAAAAAATTGAGGACGCAATTAGTAAATTAGAGAATTATCAGGATGTTAAAGTTAATTTTAATACGTTAACTTTAAGTTTTAAAACAGATAAAGATAATCCTTTTAAAGAGGTAAGAGAGGAAGTTTCTAAAGTTGATGCAAGTGTGGTAGTAATGCTTCAAAAGGAAGAAAATAAGAAAGATTATGAGTTAGTTAGACTTATTTTGGGGGTTATAGCGTTAGTTTTAAGTTTAATTGTTAAAAATACTGTTTTAAAGGAAGGTTTTCTAATTTTAGCTTATGGATTACTTCTTTATAAAACGTTTATTAAAGCAATAATGAAAATTATTAAGAGTCATAATATAGATGAAAATATGCTTATTACTATTTCGGCCATTGGAGCGTATCTTTTAGGGGAACATCATGAAGGATTAATGGTAGTACTTTTATATGTGATTGGAAAGATATTAGAAGATAAAGCAGTTGGTAAAAGTAGGAAAGCTATAACAGATTTATTGGATTTAAAATTGGAATATGCACATAAAAAGTATGGGAAGACTATTACTGATGTAAAAGCGGAAGAACTTAAAGTTTATGATATTATCATGGTTAAAAAGGGTGAAAGTATTCCGGTTGATGGAGTTATAATTAAAGGAGAAACAACAGTTGATACTTCTAAGTTAACTGGGGAATCTATTTTAAATAAAGTAGGACCTCAGGATAAAGTTTTATCTGGAAGTGTTAATATGGGGGATGTTATACTGGTTAAAGTTACAGAAGATTATTATAATAGTACAGCTTATAAAATATTTGAACTTACTTTAAATGCTACGAATAATAAAGCTAAAACTGAGACAAGAGTATCAAAGATAGCCGAGATATATACACCTTTAGTTTTAGTAATTGCTATAATAATTGCGATAAGTTTTCCTTTAATATTTAAAGTTAGTTATAGTGATAGTTTATATAGAGCTTTAACATTTTTAGTTATATCTTGTCCATGTGCGATTGCTATATCAGTTCCCTTAAGTTATTTTGCGGGTATTGGGGCCAGTTCTAAAGCTAAAGTGTTAGTAAAGGGAAGTAACTTTTTGGATGCTTTAACAAAGTGTGATACGATTGTTTTTGATAAAACAGGAACACTCACATCAGGATCTTTTAAATTGGCTAAAATTAATATTTATGATCAAAATTATCAGGAAGATGAAGTATTAAAGTTAATTCTTATGGGAGAAAGTTTTAGTAATCATCCAATTGGGAAAGTTTTATTAAATGAATATGATGGAGAGTTAGATCTAAGTAGACTTAAGAATTTTAAAGAAGAAGTTGGTTTGGGAATAAGTTATAATGTGGGTAAGAAATTCATAAAAGTTGGTTCAAATAAGTTTGTTAATACTAAAGAGAAAGCAAATGTATTTTTAAGTGTAGATGGAGAAGTTGTTGCGGGTTTAATATTTGATTATAAGATTAAAAGTAATGCGAAGGAAGTAATAACTAAGCTTAAAAATTATAAAATGGATACAGTTATGTTTACGGGAGATAATGAATCTTTTGCGAAGATTATTGCCAATAATTTGGGAATTAATTATTATAAAGCAGGACTTATGCCTCAAGAGAAATATCAAGAATTAATGGAAGTTAAAAAAGAACATAAAGTAATATTTGTGGGTGATGGAATTAATGATACACCATCACTATTGGGGGCAGATGTTGGAATATCTATGGGGGAAATTGGAACTAATAGTGCTATAAATGCGAGTGATATAGTGTTAATGAATGATAATTTAGAGGGAATACTTAAAGTTTTAAAGATTGCGCATAAAACTAAAAATATAATTATGATGAATTTAATATTTGCAATGGGTGTAAAGATTACGATTCTTCTTTTAGCTACTTTAGGTCTTACTAGTATGGCAATGGCAGTTTTTGCCGATACAGGAGTAACATTACTTACTATAATTAATACTTTAAGAATACTTAAGAATTAATAAGCCGTTAAAAAGTGTAAAGAACTATTCCTTTAGTTCTTTTTTTTTGTTATAATAATTTATGGTGATGCTTATGCAAGATAACGTATTAAAGAGAATAGAAGATTATGCTTTAGAAGAGATAATGGGACTTAGATTTGGATCTTATGCTAAAGAGATAATTCAAGATAGAGCTATACCAGATGTCAGAGATGGTTTAAAGCCTGTGCAAAGAAGGATTCTTTTTGCTATGTATAAAGCGGGGAATACATATGATAAAAAATATGTTAAAAGTGCCGCGACAGTTGGTGATGTTTTAGGTAAATATCATCCTCATGGTGATTCATCAGTTTATGATGCAATGGTAAGAATGAGTGAATGGTGGAAACAAAATGCGATATTAGTGGATATGAAAGGAAATAATGGATCAATGGATGGAGATCCAGCTGCAGCTTATCGTTATACCGAAGCGCGTCTTTCAAAAATAAGTGAAGAGTTACTTGGCGATTTAGAAAAAGATACAGTTAAATTTGCGCCAAACTTTGATGATAGATTATTAGAACCAACGGTGTTACCCGCTAAATTTCCGAATCTTTTGGTTAATGGAACAATGGGAATAAGTGCGGGATATGCGACTAATATACCACCACATAATTTGGGAGAAATAATTGATGCAACAATTAAAAGAATTGAATCACCAAATTGTAAATTGGATACGATTTTAGAGATAGTTAAAGGGCCAGATTTTCCAACTGGAGGTATTGCCTGTGGAATAGAGGGTATAAGAGAAGCTTTTAAGACTGGTAAAGGGAAAGTTATAGTTAAGTCAAAGTATGAGATTGTAAAAGAAAAAGGGAAAGTTAAAATAGTTATCTCGGAGATTCCTTTTGATATTATTAAGAAAAATTTGGTCGAAAAAATAGAACAAATTAGAATTGATAAGAAAATTGAAGGAATGGCGGAAGTTAGAGATGAATCAGATAGAGAAGGCTTAAGAATAGTTATAGATTTAAAAAATGGAGCAAATAGTGATTTAATACTTAATTATTTATTTAAAAATACGGATTTACAAATATCTTATAATTATAATATGGTAGCAATTGTTAATAGAGTTCCTAAAACTTTGGGAATACTAGAAATATTAGATGCTTATATTGCTCATCAAAGAGAAGTAATAACTAAAAGAACTAAGTTTGATTTAGCTACTAAAGAAGCAAGAATGCATATTGTTGAAGGTTTAATTAAGTGTCTTTCCATCTTAGATCAAGTTATTAAAGTTATAAGAGGAAGTAAAAATAAAAGTGATGCTGAAAATAATTTAGTGAAAGAGTTTGGCTTTACATTAGAGCAAGCTAGAGCAATTGTTTTATTACAATTATATCGTCTTACAAATACTGATGTGGTAGAATTAGAAGATGAAATGGCTAATTTGAAGAAGATGATTGAAGGATTGAAGGCTATCTTGAGTGATGAAGAAGTTTTAAAGTATGTGATGAAAAAAGAATTAAAAATAATAAAAAAAGAGTATGCTACTCCAAGAAAGACTAAAATTGAAGAAAATATTCAAGAAATAAAATTAGATATTAAAGAAATGATTCCGAAAGAAAATGTGGTAGTAGTGGTAACTAATGAAGGATATGTAAAGAGAGTAAGTAGTAAAAGTTATGCTCAATCAACGGAAGATACAACTTTAAAGCCAGGGGATTTTATTACAGGATTGTATGAATGTACAACTTTAGATACAATAGTTATTTTTACGAATTTTGGGAATTATTTGTTTATTCCAGTTTATAAAATACCTGATGCTAAGTGGAAAGATTTAGGTAAACATGTAAGTAATATTATTATGCTTAAGTCTTTAGAGAAGGTTATGGCATCCTTTATTTATAATAAAGATGATACTTTAGTTTTAGCGACTAAAAATGGAATGGCTAAAAGAACTCTTATGAAAGATTATGAAGTAACAAGATGTAATAAACCAATTGTAGCGATGAAATTAAAAGAAAATGATGAACTTATTGGGGTAGTAAAAGATTTAGGTCAGGTAGTATTTGTAACAGAAAAAGGTTATTATTTAAATTATAAATCAGAAGAACTTCCGATTATTGGAGCGAAAGCTAGTGGAGTTAAAGGAATAAGTTTAAAGGAAGATGTGTTAAATTCTTTAATAAGTATTGATAGTCATGAGGAATATATTACTTTATTTACTGATAATAAGACAGCGAAGAGAGTTAAGATTAGTGATTTAGAGACTCATAGCCGCGCTAAGAGGGGTAGTACAATTATTAAAAAGACTAAAACAGTTAGTTATGAAGTATTAAAAGCATTTGCAACTAATTCTAGAGATCTTGTTTTAATGAAAGTTCTTAGTGATATAAATATAATTAAAAATAGTGATATTGCCATTATGGATTTAGCGTCTACGGGTTCAAATATTAGTAAATATAAGTTAGATACAGCTAGTAAAGTAGCGATGAAAGAAACTTGTAATAAAGTAGAAAAAGAAGAAATTAAAGAAGAAAAAAATGAGATAAAGAATATTTCATTTAGTGATTTTGCTCAAGAATTTAAGATTTAAGTGATATTATGAAAAAAGTGTGGTTGTTAATAATATTATTAATTCCTGTTAATTGTTTGGCTTTAGAGATTCCGAATATTAATTCAAAGTATGCGATAGTATATGATTTAACAAGTAAAGAAATTATTTATGAAAAAGATAGTGATGTTAAAACAAGTATTGCATCTTTAACTAAGATTTTAACGGTTGCAACAGCGTTAGATAAAATAGATGATTTAGATCGACAAGTTTTAATTACTAATGATATGTTAAAAGATATATATTGGAATGCTTCAGTTGCAGGCTTAAAAGTGGGAGATATAGTTACGTATCAAGATTTAATATATGCGACAATCTTACCTAGTGGAGCGGATGCAGCCCAAGTTTTGGCGATTAGTTTGGGTGGGAGCGTTGATAATTTTATCAAAGAAATGAATGTGATGGCTAAAAAAATTGGGATGAATGATTCTAATTTTGTTAATACTTCAGGGTTAGATAGTAGCTTACAGTATAGTACCGCTAGAGACACCTTAAAACTACTATTATATGCTCTTGATAATCCTAAGTTTAGAGAAGTTTTTACAACTAAAAGTTATATTTTAAGTAATGGTTTAAAAGTTGGAGCAACAATTATGGGATATCAAAATAAACTTAATATAGATACCGGAAGAATACTTGGAAGTAAAACCGGGACAACTGATGAGGCTGGACTTTGTTTAGCGGCCTTATTTAATGTTTTAGATCATGATATGGTAAGTATTACTTTAAAGGCGGATTTAGATCAAAATTATTATAATTTAAAAGATACTTTAAATATAATTCAATTTTTAGATAATAATTATACTATTAGTATTCCAGAAGATAATAAACCTAGTATAATAATAGATACAAATAATAAAAAAGAGGAAAGTTATAGTAAGAGTTTAGATTATAAGATTTATGCACCTTTTATATTATTAATTATCTTATTAGTTTTATTTATTCCTTTTAAAAGATTAAAAAATAAAAAATAGAGTAATCTATTTAAATAAAATAATAATTATTAGTTCTAGTAATAAGTTTAATGTATTTTTATCAATGGATTTAAAGTCTTTAAATAGTTTAAAAATGTTATTTATATTAATATCTTTAGTATCCTTGATGTTATTTACTTTAAAAACATTAAAGATATCTTCGACAAATTTAAGACGTTTTAATGGCGGCAAACTTTCTAGTTTTTGGGTTAGTTTCTGTTCAAGGGTTTTACTTCGTTTACTTTGGTGGGCTTGAATAAACTCTTTGTTGTTACATTCCCAATTAAAAGCATCATGCTCTAAGATACCAAAGCTTTTAGATTTTACAACTTTATAGTTTTTAGTATGATAAAGGATCATACCTATTATG
>CANQDN010000042.1 GCA_947593275.1 uncultured Bacilli bacterium | reverse complement strand
GGTAGCGACGGAGGGGATCGAACCCCCGACCTACCGGGTATGAACCGGTCGCTCTAGCCAGCTGAGCTACATCGCCAAGTGCATTAATAATATATCAAAAAGTATCTATAAAGTCAATATTTTTTAGCTATTTATTAACTGCTTTACTTTTCCCCGTTTGATAATCTATCTCGATCCCTTCTTCTACATTATACACATAAACATGAAATTTTAAGCCTTTCCCTTCATCTTCTAAAGAGTATGCTTCCATCTCAATTCCTCTTGCTACTAATTCACTACCCCTATAAATTGGTGTTACTCGGTACAAAACATGATTATTCGTTTTCTTAACATAATCTGCCACTTTATTTTCAAATTCCAGCATTGTTTTTGTATTAGTACTTCTCGTACATGTTATTAAATTTTTCTCATTGGCATTTTCCCCCGTAAGTTGATATCCAATTAAATGACACCGATTATAAAGATATTTCCCCGAAATAAAATCATATTTAACAGTCTGCCATCCTGATGGTTTAACCATACCTATACTTTCTCTTTCTTCTGTAGGCATAGTCTCCACTCCTACTTTTGCAAAAGCCTGTCCCGCTCTTCCTAAAATATCTAAATCACTATATACTTCTAACTCTAAAGAATTAAAATCTTTCTCCTCAAAATTAGGTATATTACTATTTATATAAACAAAACTTTTCCCATCATACTCGGGAATATTCTCTAAAGCATAAGAAACTCCAAAAAGATTGGTATTTTCCCATAAAAAACGTTTAATATCATCCTGAAAATACGAACAAGCCATAAATATTATAACTAAAATTAATAAACCACCAGATATTTTATTTTTACTTTTTTTCCTTCTTCCCATACTTCCTACCTCATAAACAATTATATCACAAAAAAATCCTAAAAACTACTCTATATTCGTTTTATAAATTCCACTTTCTTTGGTTATTTCGCCATTATAAAAACTCGGCACTTCCCCTTCAATCATCATACTTGCAATAAGACTATCATACTCTAAATCTTCTTTATGAACTTTAAAAGGTGTAATAACCTCATTATTAAGCTTCACATAAACAAAAACTTCAACTAAAGCATTATTAAGCCCATAATTAGTTATTTTAGTATGCAAATTAGTTAATACTGATCCAATATAATTAATCTTAACAGGTATTAAAGGCCCAAAATTATAAAAATAAGTACTCTTTAAAATACTTCCCAAAGGTATATTTAAAATTAAACTATTAGTTTTATGACTCATCTTATAATCTAAATACTGAATATCAATATTTCCCCCTTCTGTACTCTTTAAAGTCTCTGTTAAAACTCCACTTATTTTATCTAATAATTTATAAGCTCTATCTAAATTAAAATCTACCATCAAAATCTTTCCCTTTTGATCTTTAGTTATAACTAATATATCTTCTAAATTATCCTCATTCATTATTTTCCTATTTAATCTTTCATTAATTATACTATAAGTTACTCTTTTTATTTCTCTCGTACTAATATTAATTAAACTATTATTCATCTCTTTATTAAATTTACTTAATAAAAAAATAGTAAGGATAATAATTAAAATAATTGTCCCAACTATAATCTTAGATCCCATTTTATTTTTATAATTTATCTTACTTTTAAAAACATTTCTCATATTTTAAATATATGCTTTAAAATAAACCAATATTTAAAAATTTATTTAAGAATACCACCAATCCTGCGATTAATACTAAACTAACTAATATGATTACTACATATATTAAAGCTCTACTAGATTTAACTTCTTTCTTTAAATCATTAAAGTCATCAAAATCACTCTGTGTAAACTGTAAAGTACTTGTTAAACTCTTAAACTTATCCTCATCTTTATCTTTTTGTTCTTCCATTACTTCTTCTTTAGCTTTCTCTGCTTCTTCTAAAGACATTATTGGTGATGTTTCCCCAATACTTTCCTCTTCATGTGCTCCCCCGATTATCACTGTATCATCATTTCCTTTTAAATCCGTTAATATATCCAAAGGATTCAAATTTTCTTCTTCTTTATTATTTTCTAATTCCCGCATGGTTATAGTATTTATAAGGTCCATTAACTCAACATCATCACTCTTAGCGTCTTTTACTTCTTCCTTCTTTTCTTCATCTTCTTCTTTTATCTCTAAACTATTTAATATATCATATTGAGTATCTCGCACTTTTTTAAGTCTTTCCTCTTCATAAACAGCTTCTTTTTCCCCTCTAGCTTTTTCCAATATTGCATTAATATCATATTCTCTTGTCTCATCCAAACTTATATCAATATCTTCATTACTCTCTTCTAATACAATACTTCTTCTTTTTGGCTCTCTTTTATAGCGAGTATCCAATATCTTTTTAATTTGCTCAACATCAATATTTTTAGCATTATTATCAATTACTGTCGCATTAGACTCCACTTTATAATCTAAATCTTCATATTTATTAATATTTTCATATAACTCTTTATTTTTATTTTCCCTTAAAGGCGTATTAACTTTCTCTGGTTCATAGTATTTTTCCATGCGCGTTTTCATATAACCACAATCCTTTAGTATAATGATACCATATTTTTTAAAACTTTAAAAGAATAATCTTGTAATATTAAAAACTTTTGATATAATTAAATTATTAAGGAGAGTTAAAATGAAAAAAATAGTTGTAAACAAAGAAGCTTGTATTGGCTGTGGAGCTTGTGTATCTATCGCTGATGAATATTTTGCTTTTGATGATGATGGACTATCAATGCCTATTAAACAAGATGACTTAAATAATTCTGATTTAGCTAGCGCTATTGATTCTTGCCCAACAAGCGCTATAAGTATTAAAGATGTTGATGATACTGAAGAAACTAAAGAAAAAGATGATGAATGCTGTGAAGGTAAATGTGATTGTTGTAAACATCATGAAGAAGCTTAAATAAGTTTCTTTTTTTTATTGGAAGTAAAATTTAGTATAGCTCCATGGTTCGACAAATTTCTCTCCTTTTTTATGTTATCATAATCTTATTTCTTATTTTATTAAGAAATTAGAAAGGAGAAAACATATGAATACTAAAGATGATTTATTTATTTCTTTAAGTGATGATTTACTTTTTAAAGAAACTTTTTCTCATCCATCTAATCGTAAATTTCTTATCTATTTTCTTTCTTGTTTTACTGATTTTTCTTTCGACTTTTTATCTAATGTGGATATTAATGTTAAATATGAAAGTATTTTTACTAAAACTAAAATAGATGATAAATCTTATCGTGGTGATGTTATTATTACTTTTTCTAATTATATAATTAATCTAGAATGTTATTCAAGGTTTAATGAAGCATCTTTTAATAAAAGTTCTTCCTATATCATGAGAATATTTTCCACTCAATTAGATATTGGAAATAATAATTATGATATATTAGAAAGTATCATACAACTAAATTTTGTTGATAATGTAACAAAAGAATTCCCTAATGAGTTAAACTTTAATTATGGAATTGTAAATCTCGAAGATATAGAAGATAAAAGATTAGCCGATAAGTTTGTAATGAAATATTTTCGACTTGACAAGGCAAGAATCGCCCCTTATAATAAAAGTGACAAAACATTATTATGGTTAAAGTTTATTGGAGCTAAAAGTGCCAAAGAAAGAGAAGAGATAGCTAAAGGGGATGAAATGCTAATGGAATTAAACGATTGGATAGATAAGTATATAAAAGATGAACATACTAAAGAAGTATATGGAAAATGGGCAGAAAAAATAGAAAAAGACAAGCTTATCGAACAAGGATTTGAACAGGGAGAAAACAATAAAGCATTAGAAATAGCCAAAAACTTACTTAAACTAAATACTCCATTAAAAAATATTCATTTAGCAACTGGATTAACAATAGAAGAAATAAAATCATTAAAAAATTAAAAAAGGATTCAAAAATATATAAAAAGGGGGATGAAATGCTAATGGAATTAAACGATTGGATAGATAAGTATATAAAAGATGAACATACTAAAGAAGTATATGGAAAATGGGCAGAAAAAATAGAAAAAGATAAACTTATTGAACAAGAAAAACAAAATATTGCTCAAAATCTTTTAAACTTAAATATTCCCATTGAAAAAATTCATTTAGCAACTGGTTTAACAATAGAAGAAATTAAAAAACTAAAAAAGTAAACCATAAAAATACAGATAGAAATATTTGTATTTTTTTTAAAATAAAAAGCAAGGATTAGAGTATTTCCTTGCAATGAAAACTATAACTTGCTCATGAATATAGTTAGAAAGCGTCATGAGCAAGATAATTAGTTGGATACTATATAAGGATTATCAGATGTTCCCTTAGGCTTATCTGCATGATCAAACTTAAATTTAGTATCAGACTTAAGGTTTATTACTGGACGGAGACCATTCGCATAGCTCACAGTATAACCCTCGAGGTCTCCATCCGAATTCACAAGGAACACGTGAGCATCGCTGTGAACACTAAAGTCAGATGGAGACATTGTCCAGTAATATTGTTTAGTGTACAGCCAATAACCTGTATTGCCTTTATTCCATACTCCACCTGCAAAATTAATTTCATCGGCAGTTACTAATCCTACTGGATATGTTAAACTTTGAGTTCCAGTTATAATTGTATCAGTCCCATTTTGTTTCATTCCTTTTGCTCCTATATAAGTAAAATAATCTTTGTTTTTATTCATTATATTATCTCCATTAGTATAAATTGTACTACACTTTAACGTTGGTTGGGTGGTCTTTGCTAATCTTATATAGCCATAAAATGTTGGAGTAGTTCCTGTACCTCCACTATCTTCCATTGTTTCAGACCAGCCATTACCACTAGGACCAAGTGAATCTGTTGATCCACTTCGATCATTACAGAAACCGGCATTTAAATCTATTTGACCATTCCCATTGTCCCATTCATCTGTCAAATTTGTTTTAAACCAATCTTCTAATTTACTTAATGCATTACTTTTTGTTATTCCTGTTTTATAGCCATGCATGTCACCAGACTTATATTCATATCCAACATACATGTTATTAGTATACCATCCATTAAATGCTTCACTTAGTGCATTTGTTTTAGAATCTGTAATACCTACTGCAGTAGCTCCTGTTCCAGCATAGATTAATCTTATACTTCCATCGCCATTTATTCGGATAATTCGCCACCATATTTTACTGGCATCATCACTACTGGAACCGGTATGTCCAAATTGTACCCAATTATTGCTGACAGTTCCTCTAAAATAATAACTTGTTCCAAAATCATCTTCCGTTTCATATACTCCATTTTCTTCTTGAGTATCACAATCACCTATACATGCTGTCTTACTAAAATCTTCTACTGTTCCTTGTGAATGTAAATCTAGTTCTGCTAATGTTTTATCAGATAATTTTACGAACTTTACAAAACATCTTTCTTCAGGTGCTAAATTCCCTATTATATGCTCTCCATTTTCATTTGTTTTTAATATTGCCCCTTGATCTTTCTCTCCATTAAGCATACAATAACTATTATCCGTATCTATTACATATCCTGATTCAGGCATTTTATCTATCTTTGTTTCTTTTCCTCCGTCTACTTGATACATAGCTATACTATTATAACTATCATTTACTTCTATTCTATCTTTTAATACATATTCTTCCATTTGTTTATTATCTTTCTTAAATGTAAACAAACAAACTAAAAGAATCCCTACTACTCCCACTACTAATACTTTATTTAACTTCATTGCTTTCTCTCTTTCCCTTTCTCAAATCTATTAAGATTTTCTAACTTATACTAAAATTATAATTTACCAAACTGTAAATGTCAAGAAAAATTCCGATATTTTACGATATAATTAAAATTTTAAATTAAAGTATGAGAAAATCGTATTGGTGAAGGAAAAGTATGATTTATAAAAAAAGATTAAAAGAATTAAGAGAAAGAATTGGCATAACTCAAAATGAACTTGCTCAAGACTTAAATATTGACTATAAAACATTTAGTCATTATGAAAATGAAGATGTTATATTCCCATTAAAACATCTAGTAATAATATGCAATAAATTAAACGTATCTCTAGATTATATATTTAATTTTACTGATCGAAAACAATATGACAGCATAACTAAAGATCTCGATTATCAAGAAGTAGGCAAAAGACTCAAAAAATTTAGACTAGATAACAAACTTACTCAAGTAAAACTAGCAACCAAAATAAACATTGCCAAATCCATGATTGGTGCCTATGAACATGGCGATTATCTAATATCTACCCACGCTCTTTATACAATTTGCAAAAAATATAATATCTCCGCTGATTACTTATTAGGTAGAACCAACATTAAAAATTTCTTCCCATCAAAAAAGTTATCTAACTAGATAACTATCTTTTAATACTCTCTTGATAATCCAAAATACATCTTTGAAATTTATACCTAAAATATGGTTTAATCGAACATAAACTATCAATTTCTGTTTTAAAATATGAATTATTTAAATAATGTTCTCTAATTTTCAAAACTAAATCCCCATCCAAACTATCTGAATCATTTAATAACTTTTCAAGTTCTAAAGCTATCTCTTTAGAATTTTTTATAAAATTAACCATAAATTTCACCTCAAAAACGCTTTTATTGTAGCGCATTCCTCCCACTTTGTCTAGTCCCTTTTAATCAATCATAATGCTCTAAAAAACTTGTATAAACCCCTTCTTTTTTTGTCCCCAAAACACACTCTAAATTAACATTATCCATTGCTTTAAAAATATTATGATCAACATCTTTATTTATCTTTCTTAACTCTTTAATTAATTCTTTAATCTCTTCTCTTTTACTTTTCTCTTTATCCTCTAAAGCACACTCTTTCGTAAATCTACAAGCACAATTAATGAAGGTTAAATTATTATAATTCTTCCAAGCAATAATACTTTCTTCTTTAACTAAATAAAGCGGTCTAATAAGCTCTAACCCAGAAAAATTTTCACTATGAAGTTTAGGCATCATAGTTTTAACTTCCGCCCCATAAAAAAGCGACAAAAGTGTAGTTTCTATCACATCATCAAAATGATGCCCTAAAGCTATTTTATTACATCCTAACTCTTTTGCTTTATTATATAGGTGCCCTCTTCGCATTCTCGCACAAAGATAACAAGGACTCTCATAACTAATAGTATCTACAACTTGAAATATATCTGATAAAAACATTTCAATAGGTACATTTAACTTTTTTGCATTACTTAAAATAAGTTCTCTTACTTCTTCAGTATAACCCGGATCCATAACCACAAAATAAGCATCAAACTTAACTTTTCCATGTCTTTTTAACTCTTGAATACATTTAGCAAGCAAAAAAGAATCTTTACCCCCACTTATACAAACCATTATTCTATCATTTTCTAAAATTAATTTATAATCTTTAACAGCTTTAATAAACTTACTCCAGATTTCTTTTCGATATGTCTTAATAATACTTCTTTCAATATTTTGATATTCTTCCATCTAAAAGTTCCTCTCTTAAGTTTATTCTACTATCTTAAATAACTTTATAATATTATCTATTTCTTCATTTTGATTATCTTTTATTTTAGTTTCTAAGTATTCTTTTAAAAGGTTAGAAGCAACACTCTTTAATGATTTATCTATCGCTGCGATTTGAATCAAAATATCTTCACAAGATCTATCACTATCAATCATTCCAATAATACCTCTTACTTGTCCTTCAATTGTTTTAAGTCTAACATTAAGCCTCTTTTTTTCTTCACTATTTCTTTTAAACATATAAATCACCACCAATACTAGATTATACCACCCCTATAGGGTATTGTCAAATATTAAGAATAAATGTTAAAAAAAAATTCCATTTCTGGAATTAATTTAACTATTAACTAGCTTCCTTAACAGCATTACGACAAGCATCATCGCCTGGATGTGTTATACAAGCTTTACAAATATTGTATTCATTTTTATATGCATCAGATTGAAATTCTCCAACTAGACTAAATATAACACCAACTAATGTAGGTATAAAGAATATAACAATACCTGCAATTGCTCTCATTACTAAAGACTTAATTGATTTTTTAATCTCATCATCTTTACTTGCAACTACAGCCTTTCCTAAATCAATCATACCAAATACGATAATAATAATTGGAATAGCAATTTTGAATACCCAAAGTACCCATCCAATTATTTGCCAAATTGGTGATAAGTCACTACATATACTAGGATCCATTATCAACATAAAAATTCCTCACTTTCTTAAATCTCTGTAATTATTTTAACTTAACTTTCAGTACTTGTCAAGTTCTATGCTAAAATTATGTCAAATAATGTCTAACCATTCATCAATAAGATAACCGCTAAAACAAGTAAGATCATAACTCCTAAACCAGTAGTTATAAGCATACTCATTGTTTTACCTTCCATTTTATCCAAACGATTCTTATATTTTGTCTCTCTTGCTTTTTGTTGTAAGTTTGAAATAGTCTTAGAAAACGCTAACAACTGCTCTTGTTTTCTCTCTTGTCTGCCTAAACTTAAACGATATAAAAGTCTCATCATTCTCATTGAATCTCTAACAGGATATTGTCTTGCAAAATTCATATAAGGTTCAATTGTATCATTTCCAGCATTAATTTCATTAATAAGCTCTTTTAACCCATCTTTAAATATATCTGGAGCATCTTCTAAAGATTTACCTATTGCAACCGGTACAGTATAATGCTGAATTAAAATCTCTAAACCCTTTAAATAATAAGGAAGCATAGTATCAATCTCATGCAAATGCCTTTTATAATAATTCTTTAAATTAATATAATCTAACTTAAAGAACGCAAAACCAACAACTAAACAAACTACTACATAAACATAAGACATATTCTTAAGTAATAAACAAAATACTACCAATATAACAATTAAAGCATTTTGTAATCTTTTACTAAATAACAAATCCGGATTTACTGTATCTCCATATTTTGCTTTAACCAAGAAATCATAATCTTCTTCTTTAAGTCTTCTAAGATACATTTCATTATCCGCTATTAATTTACTAATACTAATCTTCCCACTTTTAGTAAATATATAAAATATAATTAAAGCTACAATCGCGATCTCTATTTGCATTATTCTACCCCCACATTATCATTATAATATTTTTCTCCTGAGAGTAAAAAATAACAATTTATAATAATTATCCCATGTAAAATAAGATGTACATACCAAAGTTTCAGCAACTCTAAATAACTATTTCTTCCCAATAATACTTGCATAACTAATACTAATAAGAACAAAACTAAAGCGAATGTTATAAACTTCGTATGGAATTGTTTTCTATCCATCTGATCTCGATAAACCCCTTCAACTAAAGCATCGATATCCATACTCATATTTTCTAATGCTTCACCACTATCTTTTGCTCCCTCTTTAGTAATCTGCAAGAACAATTGATGCATATTTTTAACCATATAATAAGGATATCTCTCATTAAAATAAACAATAGACTCATCAATTGTTCCATTTTGATAAGACATATTAATCATCTTTTTAACATCCTCTAAAACAGGATCTTCAAGTATTCCTGAATCTCTTACACCCTCTAAAGACTTAACAAAACTTTGAGTAGTGTTAAATTCCATAATAACGTTAGTAGTATATACTTGTATTTGTTCAAATAAATATTCACTATATAATCTTTTACTTCTTAAAAAAGCTAAATAAGGAATAAAAGCAATTGCTATTCCACCATAAATAAGTACTGTAATTAAACTATAAAAGTATAGAAAAGCTATACCCCCAGCAATTCCTCCAATAACTACTATTTGAATAATATAATCTTTAATAGTATACTCTTGCTTTAATTCTTTCATTTTAGCACTTATTGTTTGAAAACTATATGGTGCATATTTCTGATAAACGGAATTAAATTGTCCCTTAAAAAAGTTGTAAAAAGATTCACTACCATCATTTTTACGATAAATAATTATAAATATAGCTATCAAAACAACAATTATATATTCCATATTTACCTCCACTATAATGCTTCTATTGCATTACTATTACTACTACTATTTAAATGAAATAAATCATCATCCAATATAACTCCCTGAATAGCTAAATAATTCTTTAAATGTTGTGTTGGATTATTAAGAGTAAAATTTCCATCTAATGTTTTTTGATAAATAGTATTAACCATTGGTTTATTAGTATTATCATCAACATAAAACTCACATATTTCCATAATCTCTCTTTGAAATCTTCCTAATTTCTCACTCATATAACCCTTTACATATATTCCAATTTGCACATATCTATGAATAGTTGTTAAAAATTGTTCAACATCTATATTAGATTCAATCAAACTATACATACGCATTGGTATTAACGATGCTTTATCAGAGTGAATAGTAGATATGATATGGTGTCCTGATGATATAGAGTTACGAACAGCCATAACTG
>CANQDN010000041.1 GCA_947593275.1 uncultured Bacilli bacterium | reverse complement strand
CAAAATTTGATATTTATAATTGGTAGTTATAAATATCTTTTTTTAAATTAATATTTTAATAATGAATCATTAAGTATAACATCATCAGGTTTAATATAATAACAATTAAGTCTTTTAAGAATATATTCATCACATAGAAATAACATTGCTTCATAAGGAGACTTACCATTTAAAGAATCGCGACATAAACTGTTAATATTATTCATAAATAAATCACAATCTTCTTGAGTAATATTTTTAAAAGAAGAACCTTTTGGTAAAATATAACGAATAAATTCATGGTTTTTCTCTATGCCTCCTTTTTGCCAAGAAGCAGAAGGATCACAAAAGAAAAGATGAGTAACATATTCACCAGTTTCATGAATACACTCAATATTATTGACATCAAAAAATTCATGACCATTGTCAGTGAGAATAATTGGAAATAGTCTTTTATAATCTTCTTCAGGTATAAAAGTTTGAAGAATGTCAAATATTCTAGTTACTTCTTCTGTAGTTTGAGATTCCAGTTTAAATATAAGCATAAAATTAGATTTTCTCCAAAAAAGAGTAAGAAAGCAATCTTCTTCAGTTTGTAATCCTTCAACAGTATCCATTTCAACAATGTTTAAATAAGGATTTTTAGAAGTATAATCTAAGAAGTCAGTATACTTTCTATTGATTAAAATTTCTCTTTCTTTTCTAGTTCTTCTATTAGGATTATTTTTTCTCTTTTTATATTTAACAATTCTAGGAAAGTCCAAAGGTCCAAATTCAAACACACCATTATTAACATACTTATAAAAAGAACTTTTACTAAAATCAAGAATATCAGGATGATTAATATATAAATGATTTATAGTTTGTCCTTTTTTTACAAGGGGATAGATAATTTCATTTATTTTATAAATTTCATCGTAGTTTAAATTAATACCTTGTCTAGATGTTTTAATTAATTCATCATATGATTTTTGAGCTTCTCTTGCGTAATAAGTCCATCTAATCTTTCTACAACCACTTCTAGATTTACAACCATTACAAACATAAGGAGAGTGCTTTAATCTTTCACAAGATAAATCTAAATCAGGGTGATTAATTTTATAATTATTCCAACTAGATGGTTCAGAATATTTTTTGTTTCTATCTATTTCTCTTAAAATAGAAGAGTGACATCTATTAATTTCTTTAGCAATTTGATTGATAGATTTATTATCATTTAATCCATCTTCAATATTTTTTCTATCTTCATAAGATAGGTGACAATAATTTGTCATAGTATATAATACCTCCTTTATATGACAAATAAATTGCCTTAAGAGATATTATATATCATTACAAAACTTATTGCACAACAATTGTGCACTTTCAATAATAATCTACATTTTTTATTTATAAAAGATAAAATTTACGATTTAACTAGTATTTTATTATAAAGTCTGTTATAATGATTATGGTTAATTTTAAATATTAAATTTGGGTTTACACGGAGGAGTTTATGAAGAAAGTAAAATATATGTTATTACTTCTTATTGCTAGCCTTTTGCTTTTTAAAGCAACAGATGTTAAAGCTTTAAGTATAGATTTAAATAATAATACTAATGAAGTATATATAAATAATGTATTTTCTACTGATTATTATGCCGATGATGATTCATATGCTTTTGATGCTGAAAGTTTTTGTGAAAAAGACAATATAAAAAAAGTATTTAGAGCATTAGGCTGGGTTTTAACTATTGTAAAAGTAGTTATTCCAATTTTATTAATAGCCTTTGCATCTATTGATTTTGGTAAAGCTGTAATCGCTAGTAAAGATGATGAAATGAAAAAAGCTTTAAATAGTTTAGTTAAAAGGGCAATCGCCGGTATAATAATATTTTTAATTCCAACAATGTTTAATTTTGTCATTAAATTAATTGGTGGAGAAGATGTATATAATTCAACATTTGGACCATGTACAGAGTGTATTTTAACTCCAAGTGCTTGTGAAGTAGGGGATTGATAAAATGAAGAGAGCCAAATATTTATTACTAGGAATAATTTTATTTTTAAGTTTTTCATTAAATACTTATGCTTTAACTGAAAAAATTCCTGTATGCGAATATGAGAATACTTTTAAGTCTGGTAATTCTGAAAAAACATCTAAAATCGTTATTTATTACCATGTTACAGGTGAATATTTTTATGCTTTAAGTATAGGGGAATCAAAAATTTATAATTTTGCAGATAATGCAGCTCACATGGCTTCTGGAATATCATCAGATCTTGAAAGCTTAAAATGCCCAAACAATGCTTATAAAGACGATAATTATTTTAAAGAAGTATGTTTTGATAATGATGGAGTACATTGCCTTGCTACTGTTAGTGACAAAGAAGATGGCTTATTTTCAACAACTTATTTTAAAGGTACTGTTAAAAAAACTAGAGATATAAACACTACAATATCTAGTGAATTAAACAGATATAATTTTAGAATTGATTTAGATGATCCAACTGTTGATTTAGAAACTGTAAGTGAAGAAGATATTAAAAAAATGATTACAGATGAAATGGATAAATATCTACTTGAAAATAGTAATACATTAAAAACTTTAAAAAATCCTGAAAACATGCTAAAATTATTTAGAAATTCAAATGCCTATCAAAGTAAGTTATCTGATTCATTAAAAAACGCCTCAATTTATTTAGAAGCTTATTACGGAGAACAAGAACGTCAAATTGAAAATGATGATAGCTTAACTACAGAGCAAAAAAATGGTAAACTAGATGATTTAAATGAAAAAAAATCTAGTATTTTAAAAAGTATTGATGATTATATTAACGATATTAAAGATGGTAATATAAAAAAGGAAATTCCTATTCCTAATAGCACATGTGAAGGACTTTTAGGAGAAAACAAAAAAGGAGATCCATTATATTATTTAAACTTTGCTTTTAATTTAATAAAATATATTGGGCTTATAATGTTATTAGCATTAACAGTTATGGATTTTGTAAAAGCGATTGCTGCTAATAATGATGAGGGTATTAAAAAAGCTATTAATAAAACAATAAAGAGATTAATAATTGTTGTTATATTATTTATGCTACCAGTGATTGTTAACTTTTTACTAAAAGTTTTTGGTTTAACTAGTGGAACTTGTGGCGTAGGAAGTAACGGGTGATTTAATATGTTAATTGCAAGTATTTTATCAGATGTATTAGATACTATTGTATCAGGCATATTTAAAATATTCTTGATAATTGATAGTTTTATTTATACATTAGTTAACTGGATTTACAAAATAATAATTGTTTTAGCAGACATAAGACTTTTTGATTCCAATAGTGGTATTCAACTAGATAAATTTGTTGAAAGAATATATATTATTATTGGTGTAGCTATGTTATTTTTACTAGCTTATTCTTTACTTAAAAATATGGTAAATCCTGATGATGCAATAAAAGGGAAAGGCTCACCTACAAAACTTATAGCCAATGTTGTTATTTCTTTAGCTTTAATGGCTTTAGTGCCAACAATTTTTGATTTTGCTTTAGATTTGCAATCTTCTTTATTAAAAAGAGGAACTATTTCAGGAATAATACTAGGAAATGATGGATATGCGGGTGAAACTGAATTAAATGCAGGTGGTTTTACTATTGCCAAAAGTGTTTTTCAAGCCTTTTTTAGGCCTAAAGATTCCAATGAATGTGTAGAGTATAATAGTGAAGGTGAAGGAATACCATCCGGATGCTCAGAAACAGAATTAAGAAATGGTATAACGTACATGTCAGCATGGGAAAGTATGGAAAAATCCCAAAATTTTGAATTACTGCCTAGTTTAAGTGATTATGCTGTAGCATCAGAAGATCAAAAAATCGATTATATGTGGGGAATATCCACAGTTGCGGGTATATTTGTTTTATTTGTTTTAGTATCTTATTGTATTGAAATAGCTTTACGAACGATAAAACTTGCAGTGTATCAGCTTATAGCACCACTTCCAATCTTAGCAAGACTTTTACCAAATGACCAAGGAAAGAAAGTATTTGATAGTTGGGTAAAAGGATGTATCTCCACGTATGCTGAAGTCTTTATTAGACTAGCAATTCTTTACTTTGCTATTTTAATAATTGTAATTTTAAGAGATAGTGCTCTTCCTGCAATATTAAGTGCTTTTGATAATGATGCTGGAATTGGTATTTCTCTAATTGCATTCTGCTTTTTAATATTAGGAGTAATATATTTTGTTAAAGATTTTCCAAATATTATAAAAGAAATGACAGGACTTGATAGTGGTAAATATAATGTTCTTGGAAGTGCAATGGACGGATTTAATAAATTAAGAGGTATAACAAGGATTCCAGTTAATTCATTTAATGCAACAGAGTGGGATAAAAATAGACCTATACGTTCAGCTTTCAATAGATTAAAAAATCCTTTAGTGGATTCTGCTAAATTTTTAACAAATACTCGTGCTAAAGATTATAAAGGTATGGGAGATTTAAATAGTACTTATAAAAAATCAGTAAATGAAATTTTAGCAGAAAGACGAAGAAGAGAAGAAATGCGAAGAGGAAATCAAGCTCAATCTAATGCAAGACGTCAAATTAGAGATGATGTTAAAGAAAATACTATTATGGAGTTTGTTAATAGTTCTGAAGGCGCAGTTATAATTTCACAAACTGGAATAACCCAGGAAGAATTAATTGAACTTCTAAAAAGTAAATCAGGTAGGGCATTCAATAAAGGTGTTAAAGATTTAGCTAATAAAAAATATGAAGAAGTATATCAAAATACATTTGATGAAGATCTTGCCAAAGATGCATATGATAAAATTTATGATACACTTATGAATGGAACTACTGATGCTCAAGGAAATAGCATTAGTGGTGCTAGAGATGCATTCTTCTCTGCAGAACAAAATGCAAGAGAAGCTCAAAATAAACAATTTGTTAGAGATTTACAAACAAATATAGCATTTTGGGCTACTGGTGGAGTTGAAAATTTAAAAGCTAGACGAGATGCAATTCAAAAGCAACAAAAATTAGCAGCTGAAATCTTATCAAATGCTAAAAAAGAGGTAGAAGGTAACTTACAAGATTATGTAGATAGTAATGGTAAAACATTAGAAGAATTACAAATTATCATTGAACAAAAGAGAGCAGAATTGCAAGCAGTTACTACTAGAAGTTATGCCAAACCTGAAGATAAACAAAAAGCAGAACAAGCTGCGGTTCAAAGTTTAGCCACTGCCCAAGCAGCATTAAGAGATGGAGTAAAATTTGCAACAAATACTTTAATCTCTGATACAATGAGTGGTAAATTTAAGCCTGATGAAATTATTACAAGGAAAATATACGATAAAGATGGTAATGATACTGGTAATACAATTACATATAAATTTACTCCAATAGCAAAATTATCTGGACAGTTAGCAGAATTTGACAATGTTGTCAAACAAACTGCAGGAATTTCTGAACATAATGCTAATAGTTATCGTGGTATGGATGATATAGGACCTACATTTGAATTTAAGAAGTTTAGAAATGATTTAGGCAGCGAAATAGAAAAACTTGATGGAGAAATTTCAGCATTCATGGATATTCAGAATCAGAAAGAAGGTAAAAAATAATGTTTGAGACAAAATCTGATATAGAATATAAAAGAAATAGAGTTGCCAATCTAAAAAGTGAAATAGATAAAGCTATTAGCTTATGTAAAGATTACATATCTAATAATCTTAATGAATTTTATAGCCCTTCAGGTGAGAATTTATTAGATTTAATTAATCAGTTGGAATTATTAAAAAGAAACTTATCAGACAATAAATCTTTAATTGAATATCGAAATTTATTAGAAAAAGTAAGAAATAGTAAAAAATATGCTTTAGCCCAACAAGTAAATTTTGCTAAAGAAAAAAAACAAGGGCAGAATGTTAAATATTTTGGAAAAGATTATGTTGTGCCTTATGTTGAAGGATTGTACTCATCTCTTAAGAATATTGAAAATATATACTTTAGAGAGATTAATTTAGTTCCAAAATGGAATAGAAATGGTGAAACTTTTGAAGATTACTCTAAACGATTAGCTTTCATGGTAGATGATTATGATTGTAAAATTGCTGAACTAGAATCAAAAAGATTTTTTAAAAGATAATGGAAATATAATTATTAAAAATGCAGAAACAATATTTGCATAATTAGGGTTAATCTAAAAATGTGTGAACTTTTTATAGTCTCCGTATAATGCTACGAACGCTAACGTGTTCAACGTGAATTCAAATGGCAACCTCAACTGGAACAATGTGAACAACACGAATGGTTTGCGCCCAATATCCTTTTATAACTTACATGTTTGGCTAAGGCTAAACATAAAAGAACTAGGATACAAGATTAATCCTTAAGTTAAATACTTTAAACAAATAATACTGATATTTTATATCTTGTATATAAAATTATTACAGTATTTTTTTAATTTAAATAAAATCAAAATAAATATCATATAAACAAAAACTAGTTGCATTATTCCCTAAAATAATTTAAAATAATATTATTAAAAGGTGGAAAGATAATGAAAAAAATCACAAAAATTAGTGTTTTAGTCTTAATAATTTTAGGTTTATCTAGTTGTTTTAAAAGTGATAAATTAAATAATAATAATGTATATACAACAATATATCCCATAGAATTCTTAACTAATTATTTATATGGCGAAGAAAAAAATGTAATTAGCATTTATCCAAGTGGTGCCGATATCACAACTTATGAACTTACCAATAAACAAAAAGAAACTTATCAAAATGGAGCCTTATTCGTCTATAATGGCCTTTCAAACGAAAAAGAATTAGCTCGTGAATTTTTAAACAAAAACAAAAATTTATTATTAATTGATGTATCTTATGGCTTAAATTATGAAACTGAACTTGAAGAATTATGGCTCAGCCCCAACAATTATTTAATGCTCGCGAAAAACATAAAAAATAATATAATTGATTATACTACCAGTAAAATAGTAATAGATAACATTGAATCTAAATATCGTGAATTAGAAATAAGCTTATCTTATATGGATGCTGATTTAAGAAATATTGCCAAATCTGCCCAAACAGAAGGCACAAACACCATTGTTGCATCCTCTGATAAACTTAAATTCTTAGAAAAATATGGTTTTAATGTCATTTCCCTCGATAATGAATCAACTGTAGAATCAACCATTAAAAGCAATTTTAAAAGCGAAAGATATAAAGATATCTACTTATGTAGCAGTGACCAAGAAACAGATCTTATAAAAGAATTACAAAATAATTATAAAGCTAATATTATTAATGTTAATATGTTATATACTTTAGAAAATAAAGAAACAACTAACGAAAATTATCTAACAATCATGCAATCTTTTATTGATAATATTCGAAATACAGCATTAAGTTAACTTATAAGCTGTTTTTTCTTTCTAAAATAAAAATATATTTGATTTTAAGTATCGATATGGTATAATTAAACTTATAAAAAAAACTTAACGGAGATGATATAAAATGTTTGAATATATGGGAGATAGATTAAGTAAAGCAATCAAAAATATTCGTGGTATGGGAAGAATCACCGAAGAAAATATTAGTGATGCCATGCGGGAAATAAGACTAGCACTTTTAGAAGCCGATGTAAACTATCAAGTAGTAAAAGAATTCATAAGTAATGTTAAAGAAAAAGCCTTAGGCCTAGATGTCGAAAAAAATCTTAAACCTGATGAATTATTTATTAAACTAGTTAAAGATGAATTAGTCGAATTATTAGGTAAAGACTATGTTCCTATCGCCATCAATAATGGTCTTACAGTTTTAATGTTATGTGGCTTACAGGGAAGTGGTAAAACAACAACCGCCGCCAAACTCGCAAACTTTATCCGTAAAAAACATAATCGTAAACCTTTACTTGTAGCGTGCGACATTTATCGTCCCGCTGCTATTGATCAATTAGTCGAACTTGGAAAAAAACTTAATATTCCTGTATTCACAAAAGGAACCGAAAATCCTACAACTATTGTAAAAGAAGCTTTAGAATATGCTAAAACTAATAATTTAGACTATATTATTATCGATACCGCCGGTCGTCTTCAAATTGATGATGCTTTAATGCAAGAACTAAAAGATTTAGAAAGTAATATAAATATCGATGAAACTATCTTAGTAATAGACGCTATGATGGGCCAAGATGCTATAAATGTCATCACTGGTTTTAATAATGCTTTAAATCTAACAGGCACTATTTTAACTAAACTAGATGGAAATACCAAAGGTGGTGTTGCTCTATCTGTAAGACATTTAACTAACATTCCCATTAAATTTGTTGGTGATTCTGAAAAAATGGATGGCCTAAGAGAATTTTATCCTGTAGCCATGGCCGAAAGAATCCTAGATATGGGAGATATTTTAGGTATCGCTGATAAAGTAGAAAGCATAATTGATGAAGATGATGCCAAAAATCAAGTAGCCAAAATGAAAAAAGGCAAATATGATTTAGAAGATTTCTTAACAAATTTAAAACAAATAAAAAAATTAGGACCTTTAGAAAATATTTTAAAAATGCTTCCTGGAGCGAGAAAAATGGGACTTAATAATATAAGCGTAGACCCAAAACAAATAGCTCATGTCGAAGCCATAATAAGTTCTATGACCCCTTATGAAAGAAAACATCCCGACGTTTTAAAAGCCAGTCGTAAACAAAGAATAGCGAAAGGAAGTGGCCGAACAGTCGAAGAAGTAAATAGACTTTTAAAAGAATTTGAAGAAATGAAAAAAATGATGAAAATGTTCAGTAATGGAAATATGAAAATGCCTTTTTAAAATAATTCTTAATTTTTAGGATTTTCACCTAACCACCCTAATTAAAGAGTCATACAATAAATTAGAAAGGAAAAGTGATTTATCTTGAAAATTAATAATAATAGAGATTTCGAAAATATGCAAGAGGCAGCATATTATAATACTTCTTGTCAAATGAATGATAGTTATACTAACCCCATGAATATGGGAATGGATATGGGTTATCCTGCAATGGGAATGATGGGAGAAACTATGCCTGGAGTTGTATGTCCACCAATATATGAATGCCCAAAAGAAAATGTTTGTCATAGATATATTTGTCATGAAGTTCCTCATATTCAACCATGCAATACTAAAATAATTAATCATCACATATATAGACATACTTATACTCCAACTTATACTTGTTGTGAAGAAAACGAAGTTCAAAATGTCTATGAAAGAAAATGTTGCTAAGAAGATTTTAAAGTCTTCTTTTTATATGTTTTAATTAATCTTTTTTAACAATACTTTTAGGATAAGGTTTTCTCTCATCAGTTCTATAAAGTAAATAATCAATACTAGTTTTATAATAATCTGCCAGTTTATGTAATGTTTCAATAGGTATGTTAATTTTTTCTAATTCATATTTACTATAATTAGATTGATCAATATGCAAAAAATTCGCAATATCCTTTTGATAAATATCATGATCTTCTCTAATTTCTTTTAATCTATTCATGTTATCGCCTCCATTATAAAATATACCATAGTTACATTTTAACTATTGACATATAGGCATATTTTGCCTATAATAAAAACATAAGTTAGAAAATTATCATAGAAAGAGAGATAGCAATGAAGTTTGAGAAAATAGGAAGTATAAGTTATAAGAAAGGTATTTTAGTAGGGGTAATACTAGCTTTTTTATTAGTTGTAGTTATCAATTTGTTTACATCACTAGCAAAATATAGACTAACCGAAAGTGTAAAGATAGTTGACAGTGTAGTAAGTTATTCACCATATGATTTTAAGATAATGGAAATATATAAACAAAAAGAGGGTAGTAAATGTACTGATAAAGATGATAATTGTTATGATAAATTAACAAATGAAAGAATGCCTGGAGAAGGGTACGTATTAAATGAAACTAATAGTCATTGTGATTTAAGTGATAATAATATAGATGATAAAGCTAAATTAACAAGTAATGAAGCAGGCGAGATAGTAATAAATGGATTAACAGTTAAAGATAAATGTTATTTGTATTATGATAAAGAAATGAAAGCAGGAGATACAATAGTTGCAAATTCTAGTGTTATAGAGAGTGATGCACATTTTGATAAAACATCATGTGCATCAGGTTGTGATATTAAAGAAAATGGGTTATATAAAACTCAAGATGATTTTGGAGATAGTTATTACTTTAGAGGATCTGTAAGTGATAACTGGGTAAAATTTGGAAAAGATAGCACAGAGCAAGACATATGGTGGAGAATTATCCGAATAAATGGAGATGGAACAATAAGATTGATATATGCAGGTACTGGATCTACAGCTCCAAATTCTACTGGATCACAAACAAATGCACTAACAAGCCAAGCATTTAATGGAACATATAATGATAATAGGTTTGTAGGATATCAGTTTGACACTGGTAGTAATAAACGTGGTCACACTTCACCAAGTAATGCATATACACAATTAATGAGTTGGTT
>CANQDN010000040.1 GCA_947593275.1 uncultured Bacilli bacterium | reverse complement strand
CCGTGTGGCTTTAATGGCACTTACGCTCTCGTGTTCCGCGTGTATTCGAATGGCTACCTCAGCAACAACATTGTGAACGGCTCGCATGGTTTGCGTCCAGTTATAAATGTGGATAGTAATAAAGTGGATATTTCAGGTAATGGCACTATAGATAACATGTATAAATTTGAATAATTTATAAGACTGTTAATATATTATTTAAAAAACGGTCTTTTTATTTTAAAAAAAATGTAATATAATTGTTTTGTAGTGAGGTATGTTATGGAAAAAATAAATAAAATTAATAAAAAGAAAGTTATAATAATTATAATTATTGTTTTACTTGTTATTTCTGTTACAGCTTTTATAACTTATAATTTATTAAATAATAAAACTTATATATCAAAAGATGATAAGAAAGAAGATTCTTTTAAAATTACTCTTATTAATGATTTTGATGTAGAAATAAATAGTGAGGCTAGTATATTATCATTTATAAATAATAAAGATGGAACTTATAATTTTAGCGGTTATAATGCGACTATTGATGATTTAAGAAGTGAGGTGGAAAGTTTAGTTAATAAAAATTGGTCTATATATGAAGAACATTTAAAATATGTGAATGAATATAGAACTCAAAAAGGAGTTAGTCCTTTAGTTTTAGATAGAACTATGAGTATTACGGCGACAGTTAGAGCAATATAAATGGCTTATACAAATGATGTATCACACACTAGACCTAATGTTAGTAGTTGTTTTTTAAGGATTTTTGTTTAGGTGGTTTTACTCGAGGTGAGAATGTTGCTGGTGGAGATAGTACAGCTAAAGATATTGCTCAGAGTTGGCGCAATTCACCGGGACATTATGGTAATATGATAAATACTAATTTTACTAAAATTGGATAGGAATGACTTATTTACAGGGAACAACTTATGATTATTATTGGGTTCAAATATTTAGCAATTAGCAAGATTTAGAAAGGAATATTTATGGAAACAGTAGTTAAAACGCATGTTGGGGCTTATGGTATATTAATTAAAAATGAAAAAATTGCATTAGTGAAAAAAGCTAGAGGTGGCTATAAAGGGAAACTGGATTTACCGGGTGGAGGGATAGAGCATACGGAACTTCCGACCGAAACTTTAAAAAGAGAAATAATGGAAGAAGTGGGTATTAATCTTAATTTTTATAAGTTATTTGATGTTACCGCTACTAATATTAAATGGAAAATGGAACCTAATCTTTGGGAAGATCTACATCATATTGGAATATTATATATTGTTGATACTGAAGAATTAAATTTAAAAAGTGAGGCTGATGGATTAGATTCAGAAGGAGCAAAATGGTATAATATTAATGAGTTAAAGCCGGAAGAATTATCGCCTTTCGCTTACTTTGCTTTACAAAAATTAAATTATTTAAAATAGAGGGTTAGATTCTAACCTTTTTATTTTGTAAAAAGCATAAACTTATTTATTTTGTTTACACTAATAATGGTGGTATTATGCTTAATCAATTTAAAGTATTAAATGGGGATATGCCTCTTAAGTTTGATAGTTTAAATACTATTTATACAATTAATATAAATAATGGTGATGAAGTCCTTAAATTTGAATATAAAATAGCGGATGGAGATACTCTTTCAGTTTTTAATAATACTTTAGATAAAGAAGTAAATGAAGTTGTTTTAACGGTTTATAATGATCATGATCAAATGAGTTATTATTTTTATGTATATAAAGAGCAAGATCAAAAAGTGGTTAATAATATTGAGACTAAAGAAGAACTGGAGACTTCGGGGGAAATGCCTAGTTATATAGCACCTTCTATTGCTTCTATTTGTTTTTTGTTTATTTTACTTTTCTTTACACTTTTATTTAAAAAAAGTAAAAAATGCAAATTTTAACAAATCTGCATGTAGATTTAGTAAAATCTGCAGAAAAAAGCCCGAATTTTAACAAAAATGTTCATTTTTGGGTGCAGATTTAGTAAAATCTGTTTTTGCAATTAGTTTATTTCTTTGCTACAATGCATGTAGAAAGGAGGTAAATCATGCCAAATATATTAGAAATATTAAAAAATCATATTAAAGATTTAATTTTATTTGGATTAGTAGTTATGGCTTTTTTGTTAATTGGTTTTAATTTTTACCGAGATATTCCTAAAAAAGAAAATAATACTATGGCTTTATTAGATAAAGAAGTAGATGAGGAACCTGAGGTTAATCCGACATTTAGCTATAAAGTGGATATTAAAGGAGCGATAAAGACTCCGGGAGTATATGAAGTAAAAGAAGGATCTATTATTAATGATGTTGTAACTCTTGCTGGTGGGTTTAATTCGAATGCTTATCAAAATGGGATAAATTTAAGTAAAAAAGTAAGTGATGAAATGGTTATTTATATTTATACTAAGAATGAAATAAAAGCGGCCGCAGAAGCGAAAAAAGTAACAGAACAAGAATTAAACTCTGGTGTTTGTGAAGTTCCTAGTTATGATATATGTAATTGTGTAGATGAAAATAAAAGTGTAATTGAAACTAATCCGAATGTAACGGAAAGTCCTTCTAATGAAGAATCTAGTAATAATTCTAGCAATAATAAAGAACTGGTAAATATTAATACTGCAACTAAAGAACAATTAATGAGCGTAAGTGGTATAGGGGAATCTAAAGCTTTAGCTATTATTAGTTATCGAACTGAAAATGGCTTATTTAAGAGTATTAATGATCTACTTAATGTAAGTGGTATAGGAGATTCTTTATTTGCCAAGATTAAAGAGTTTATTACAGTCTAAATTTTTCTTAATAGTTAGTTTAATCTTTCTAGTTTTATATGTTTTAACATTTACTAAATTAGTTAAATATAAAAGTAAATATATAGGAAGTGAAAATACTATTGAGGGAATTATTGAAGTAAAAAAAGTTGATGGAGATAAGTTAAGTTTAGAGGTTAAAGGAAAAGAAAAGCTTACTGTTAGTTATTATTTTAAAAATATTCAGGATAAGGAAGAGTTAAATAAGCTTAAATTAGGAGAGAAAGTGCAATTACAAGGGGTTTTAACTAAACCTTCTAATAATACGATTCCTAATACATTTAATTATCGGAAATATTTATATAATAAGAAAATATATTGGCAATTTAATGCGAGTAGGATTAAAATAATTGAAGAGGAGGAAGCATTTCTTTATAAGATTAAGAATTATTTTAATAATAAAGTTGATAAATATAGTTTAACTAATGGTTATATGAAAGCATTTATTTTAGGGGATAAGAACTATATAGATGCAGATACTTATGAAACATTTCAAAATAATGGAGTTACGCATTTATTTGCGGTTTCGGGGATGCATGTTAGTTTTCTTGTTTTAGCTCTTTCTTCAGTATTAACTAAACTAAAATTAAAAGAAACAAAGGTTAATATAATTATTATCTCTTTTCTCTTTTTTTACATGTTTTTAATTGGTTTTACTGCTTCTGTTGTTAGAGCAAGTCTTCTTTATATAGGATTATTAATTAATAAAAAAAGTAATTTAAATTTAAGTAGTATTAATGTTTTATATTTGATCTTTTTATTGCTTTTAATTATTAATCCTTTTTATATAAATGATCTAGGTTTTATATATTCTTTTTTAACGGCTTTTGGGCTGATGTTATTTACTAAAAAAATAACAGGTAATTATATAACTAAATTATTAAAAGTAAGTTTAATTGCCTTTTTATTTAGTTTACCAGTTACTTTATATAATTTTTATGAATTTAATCTTCTCACAGTATTTAATAATATTATTATTGTTCCAATGGTTAGTGTTGTGTTATTTCCTTTTACTATTATTTGTTTTTTTGTTCCTTTTTTAGAGGCTACTTTAAATATTGGTTTTACTATTTTAAGTTTGGTGAGTACAACTTTAGATAATTTAGGGATATATATAGTAGTTCCTAAAATAAATAGCTTTTTTATTTTAATTTATTATTTTATAATATATTTAATTTATAAAAAAGGTTGGAGATATCTTTTTGGAATATTTACTTTAATAATTATATTTAAGTGGTTACCTATATTTGATAGTAATGCTTATGTATATTTTTTAGATGTAGGACAGGGGGATTCTTCTTTAATTGTGACAGAAAATAGGCAGGATGTCGTTATGATAGATACGGGTGGAAAGATTGAATTTGCTAAAGAGGAATGGCAAGAGAGACAGCATACTTTTAAGTTAAGTGATAATATTATTACCTTTTTAAAAAGCTTAGGAATTAATAAAATTGATTTATTAATCTGTACGCATGGAGATATGGATCATTTGGGGTATGCGAAAGATCTAATGGAAGCGATTAAAGTGGGGGAAATTATGTTAAATAATAATTCTTATAATTATAAAGAAAAAGAGTTACTTAGTCTTAATTCTTCTTTAATAAAAGATAATTATAAGGGGCATAATATTCAAATTAAGAATCTTAATAAATCTATATATACTGATGAAAATGATAGTTCTTTAGTTTTATTAGCGAATCTTCAGAAATCTTCTTTTTTATTTATGGGGGATGCTCCTAAAAAGGTGGAAAAAGAAATTCAAAAGTATCCTTTAAAAGTAGATTATTTAAAACTAGGACATCATGGATCTAATACGAGTAGTGATTATAATTTTTTAAAGACTGTTAATCCTATTTATAGTATTATTTCAGCGGGTAAGAATAATCGTTATAATCATCCGAGTCCGGAAACTATTGCTAATTTAAATGACTTAAATTTAGAGTATCTTTCGACCATAGATAAAGGTACTATAGAGTTTAAATTAACTAAAAAGGGTACTAAAATAAATTTTTATGCGCCTTAGACTATATCTTTTAAATTATTAATGGTATAATTTAGGAGTGGTAGATATGAATGTATATTTAATTAGTGGTAGTAGTTTTAGACTAATAAATGAAAAAGTAAATGATATTGTAAAAAATAGTAAAAATGTTGTTACTTTTGATTTAACAAATAATACGATGGAAGAGATAATAGTGGAAGCTGGTTACTTTTCTTTATTTAATGAAGAAAAATATATTATTGTTAAAAATGCCGATTTTTTTGGTTCAGGTAAAGTTAATGAAAAGAATACCGAAATACTTCTTAAGTATTTGGAGAATCCTAATAGTTTATCTATTCTTATTTTTATTACTAATGAGAAATTAGATATGCGGAAAAAAATAACTAAGTATATAAAAGATAAATATACTTTAATAACGATAGATAATTTAAAAAGTTATGAAATAGAAGCTAAAGTAAAGGATATTTTTAAGAAACATAATCTGCAAATTGGGGATGAAAGTATTAAATATATTGTAACTAATTCTTTAAATAACTATGATTTAGTTATTGGGGAAGTAGAGAAAATCTTGTTATATTATGAAGATAATAGTGTTGTTTCTTTTAATGATCTTACTCGGATAGTTGCTAAATCTATTAATACTAATAATTTCTTATTTGTAGATGCTGTAACAAAAGGAGATTTAAGTGAAAGTTTGAGCCTTTTAAATGATTTAAAAACTATGAAAGTAGAACCTACTATTTTAATTAGTTTAATAGCGCGTAGTTTTAGATATATGTATAATATTAAAGTTCTTCAGAATGAGGGAGTAAGAGAATATGAAATGATGAGGCGACTTAACTTATTAGATTGGCAGTTAAATAAGTATTTAAAAGATGCTTTTATATATAAAATAGCAGAATTAGAAAGTATTTTAAAAAAATTAGCTAAGTTAGATTTAGATATTAAAAGTGGTAAAATAGATAAATTTATTGGTTTAGAATTATTTATTCTAGATATTAGTGCATGAAAAAAGTGGTTATTTGAGGCCACTTTTAATTTTTTCGACATTTTTAAAGTTAAGTTTAGCTATTTCTTTTAATTTATTAAATCCATATTCTTTAACTATTTTAATTCCAATTTCATCCACTAGGGGACCAGCACCTTTAGGGATATCTAAATTAAATTCTTCGTTTAATTTGGCCATTTCTTTTAAAAATATATAGCGAGATATTATGGAAGCTGCAGCAACACTTAAAACTTTATCTTCGGCTTTAGTCATAAAAGTAATACCTGTAACTTTATTTGGAGTATCTTTTAAGTAAGCATAATATTTGGCAGGATAAACAAATTGATCAACTACTATTTTATTACTAGGATAATTCTTGGCTTTAATTTCAGATAGAACTTTATTATGCAAAATAGCTTTTATTTTATTCATATTTAGTTCAGGATTCCAATTTTTATTATATTCTTCATTTGTTAAAATATAAGTAGCATAAGGAATCTTTTGCATAATTTGGGGAGCAATTCTTTTAATTTTAATATCGGTTAGTTTTTTAGAATCTCTTACTCCTAAATCAGTTAAAAATGGGATATCTTTTTTATCGACAAAAGTTGCCGTAACAATAATTGGTCCAAAGAAATCGCCTGTTCCTACTTCATCGGAACCAATGGTACTAATATTATAGAATATCTTTTCTTCTTTAGTTTTTTCTTTACCATTAAGATCAATTAGTCGACCGTTTTTAATTCTTTCTTCTTCAATCCAATAGCTAGCCTCAATATCCGCGCCGATACCTTGAAACATTACTTTTCCGGATTCATAAAGTGTAGTTACACAATCAAAGTCTTTAACTTGAAATATAGCATAGGGGGGAGTTTTCTCACACTTTCTATCTTCATAAAACTTAATCATGTCATCTTTTAAGTTATCACTTATTTTAAATACTATCGTCATTTTTTCCACCTCTTTTTAATATAATAACACATATTACTTTATTTTTCAAAAATTTTAGTATATAATTATAATAGGAGTGTGATAAAATTGACAATATTAGACGCGATTATTATATTATTTTTATTATGTGGAGCAGTGATTGGCTTTAAAAAAGGGGCAATTAGAAGTTTAGTAGCATTAATTGGAACTATAATTGTTGTAGTGGCTAGCTATTATCTTAAAAATCCGGTTGCTGATTTTTTATTTAATTATGTTCCATTTGTTAATTTTAGTGGAGCTTGGAATGGGTTAGTTACTTTAAATATTCTTTTATATGAAGCAGTATCTTATATTTTAGTTTTTGTGGTTTTATATAGTGCTTTATCGATAATTATTAAAATATCAGGGTTAGTTGAAAAAATATTAAATGCAACGATTATTCTAGGTATTCCTTCGAAAATTATTGGAGCGGTCTTAGGTTTTGTTGAATCATTAGTATTTGGTTTTTTAATCTTATTTGTTCTTTTACAATTTAATTTATCGCATGATTTAGTGATGGAAAGCTCTTTAGCGCGCAGTATTATTGATAAAACACCGATAATAGGATCAATGGCAAATGATACTTATAATGCAATAGTTGATATAAGTAAATTACAAGATAAATATGCGGATAGTATTTCTAAAGATGCTTATAATGCCGAAATATTAGATATTATGTTAGAGTATAAAGTGGTAACTCCTGAGGTTACTCAAAAGCTAATTGATGCGCATAAATTAAATTTTAAAGATGCAGAGGAAACTTTAAATAAATATAAGGAGGAAAATAATGGTTAAACATTTAAAAGATGAAAATTATAAAGAGATTATTAAAGAAGGAATTTGGATTGTGGATTTTTATGCAGATTGGTGTGGGCCATGTAAAATGCTTGCACCTATATTAGAAGAAATAAATGCGAATGTTTTAAAAATAAATGTTGATGAACATGAGAGGATTGCTCAAGAATATGGGGTAATGAGTATTCCTACCTTATGTTTCTTTAAAGATGGAGATTTAAAAGAAAGATCTATTGGATTTCAAAACAAAGATTATATAGAAAGTATATTAAAAGGGTTATAAAATGGAATATTTACTTTCAAATAAGAAGTGATGCGCATAAATTTTATACGACAGCATCTGGTCATGTTAGAGCGGGCGAAGCAATAAAAGAAGCATTTGGACGGGAAGTAAAAGAAGAAATAGGGATTCAAGTAAACTATGATGAAGCTGAATTATTAGAAGTTAAAATTTGGAAAATGGATAAAGAAAAAAATGGAGTTTTAACTAAAGATAGAGCTTTTGCTAATGTGTATATTTTAAATATTCATGATAAAGAGTATAACTATAATTTTACGGATGGAGAAGTAATGGGAGTTGCTAAAATGAAGGCTAGTTTAATCCTTGATTTATTTGAAGATAAAATAAATTCTTTTAAAGGAACAATTATTAGGCCTAATGAGACTTATGAAAAAGAGATTACTAAAGAAGACTTTTTAGTAATGAAACATGAAACATTAGAGGAAAAGTATGGTTATATTTTAGAAGCAATTAAAAATAAAAGTTCGAATTAGAACTTTATTTTCTTTTTAAAGCAATTTTATTTAAAAGATTTAATTTAATTTTATATTCACCAATTAAAAACATAGTGGCGGCGATAAATAAAACTATCGCGGTTAAAATACTGGTAATATGTTTATCTTCAAAAATAAAGGATAAAACAAGAATTAGAAGAGCCATTATAATACTTATTATAGAATAGATTTTTAGTCTAATTAGGCGGTTATTTAATTCAGAATTTTGATAACTTTTTCGATATTCTTCTTTAATTTTTTCTTTTTGTTCTTTATTTAAAGTTTGATAATAATTTGACAATTTAAACACCTCTAGCTATATTTTATCATACTTTTAAGATAAATAATACTAAAATTGTGGGATATAATTTAAGTTATTCTTTTATATAATTAAATAGGTGGTGGAAAATGGAAAAATATAAACCGCATTTTAAAGAATATATTTGGCTTTTTATTATTGGAAGTGTTGGAGGATTTTTAATTGAAACTTTCTGGCATTACTATAAATATGGTCATTTAATAAATAAACAGGGATTACTTTATGGGCCATTTAAACCGATATATGGTTTTGGGTTAGTTATTATAATTAGTTTAATGTATCGCTTTAAAAATAAGAGTCTTTTGGTTAAATTTATTCTTGGGAGTTTAATTGGGAGTATATATGAATATTTAGGGAGTTTATTTCAAGAAATATTCTTTGGGACTTCAACTTGGAATTATCTTAATTTTAATTGGAATTTAAATGGGAGGATATATCTTCCATATTGCCTTATTTGGGGTGTTTTTGCAATTGTTAGTCTAGATTTTATTTATCCCTTTTTAAAAAGAATTATAAAAAGAATCAATCCTAAAATATTTAGTATAATAACCTATATAATTGGTCTTTTTATGTTTTTTAATATTCTTTTAACTAGTTTAGCTATAATTCGCTACAGTGGGCGTATAAAAGGGGAGAGTTTGAATCCGGTATTTAAAATAATTGATGAAAACTATAATGATGAATATATGCAGAAAAAGTTTCCTAAACTTAAAATTATTCCCTAAAATTTAATATTGACTTTTAAAACAAATGTTTGATATAATATATTTAGAAAAAGTAGTTTCTTGTTTAAAGGGAAACTGAAGGGGGATTATGGAAATATTTGAACAAATTAAAAAAATAAGTTATTTATTGGATGAATTAGATAGTTATGAAAAGACTATCCCGGATATGCAAAGAAATATTGATTTAAAAATATCTGATTTGTATCATAAATTAGAAGATATGAATTTGAATGCGGGGAAGTGCTATCGATATTGTAAAGAATTAAAAGCTATTTTAAAAGAAAGAAGATCTTTTAAAAATAATGTTAATTTATTAAATGTTTATCGGGATAATAAATTAAAGTTAAATAATGGTATGGAAAATAGAAAGTTTCTTCTTGCTAAAATTGGGAAAGAAAAGAATCAGCTTTCTAAAAAATATAATTATCGTATTTATAGTGAAAGTGAATTAAATGAAAAAATAGGTATTTAAAAAGGGACTCTAGGAAGAGTTCCTTTAATATTGAATAGACTGATATGTTCCTCGAATAAAGTTCTTCACAACGCTATTCAGCACTTAAAATTTAGACTGACTAATATGTTCCTCGAATTAAATTCTTCACAATGCAGTCAAATTATAACTTGTGATAATATTATCATGTTTTTATGGAAAAAGCAAATATAATTTGATTCTTCAATTCTATTATTTGTATTTATATAAAAATTATATGATAAATATAACATAATAAAAATAACAATTTTTAGACTGTTATTTTTTATTTACGTTTAGCAGAATATAGTATTGCTTTTTTCTTTCCTTTTAGGGCATCTTCACTCCATTTAAAAGGTTCTACATCTTTAAGAGCTTTATTTAAACTCATTGTTGGCCTAAGTTTAGTGAAAAAGCCTTTTGGAAAAGTAGGTTTTTTCTTTTCTTCCATAGTACCAATTCTCCTTAATTCTACTTATATTATATTTAATTTTCTTTAAAATATCAAGTAGATAAAAAGTATTATAACAATTAAAATGAGAGTAAAAAATACTATAAAAAAACCCTTATTTTAAGGGAATTTACAATCTAAAATGGTGACCAGTACGAGATTCGAACTCGTGAATGCTGCCGTGAAAGGGCAGTGTGTTAAGCCGCTTCACCAACTGGCCAAAAAAATGGTGGGACTGGGGGGACTTGAACCTCCGACCTCACGCTTATCAGGCGTGCGCTCTAACCAGCTGAGCTACAAT
>CANQDN010000039.1 GCA_947593275.1 uncultured Bacilli bacterium | reverse complement strand
TGCTATAACCACTAGTTTATTAAGTTTGCTTTTAAATAAAGCAGTTAGCAATGATATTGCCTTTACAGGTGAGATTTCTTTAAATGGAGATATATTAAAAGTTGGAGGTATTAAAAATAAGCTTATCGGCGCATTCAATGATAATATTAAAAAAGTTTTTATTCCATATAGTAATGAATTAGACTTAGAAGAAATCCCGGATAAAATAAAAGAAGAAATGCAAATTGTATTAGTTAAAAATTATGATGAAATATATGAAGAATTATTTAAAAATGAGGTGAAAGAATGTTAATTTATGAAATTAAAAAAAGAAAATTAGATATATACCACTTAAAAGTAGAACAAGAAAAATTAAAAAGATATAAAAAAGACGTTTTAGAAAATAGAAATAAAGGATATTTAATCTATTATCTTTGGGCTAATACTCCCGATTCTATTATGAAGTTTCTATCTTCATCTACCATAGATTTAAATAAAATAGACTTTAATATCAAACTTCCCGATACTAATAAAAATAGAAAATTTTCTTATCTTAAAAGTGAACCTTATACTAAAAGTATACAGGAAATATTAAACTATTACGAAAAAACTAATGGTATTTTTGAAGATAAATATCTTTTAGATAGATATATAAATGGTGAATATGATGCATCTCCTATTGTAAAAGTCTTAAATGGCCATGGCGATGATTTTCATCTTTTAAGAACAAATAATACTAATAAAGAAGACTATGGAAGTGGAAGAGAATGGGAAATCCGAAATCTAATTAATTTACCAGAAGAATTATATCTTTTACAACTATTACTACTGGGAAAATATGATTTAATCGGTGAAAAAGAAAACCTTGAAGAACAATTGAACTTATTTGATATTGAATATTTAAAAAGTATTAAATTAAGTGATATCATGGGTTTATTTGAGACTGGTTTAGTTAAAGGATCATACGAAGAAACTTTAGAAAAAGCTGATAAAGCTGCATTAGTTTTAGAAAGAATTAAAAATAAAAGGGGTTAAGACCTCTTTTTTAAAAACTTTTTAAAATTAATATTAAACTTAAATAAATAATGATATAATTAGGTAGGAGGGGAATTTATGCAAATAAAAGATATTTTAAATATAAATGAAGCAAGATTAATTCAAGGAGAAAAAAGTACTCTATTAAATAATTTTTCTATTGATACAAGAACATTAGAAAAAGATGCAACTTATGTAGGTATTAAAGGCGAATCCTTTGATGGTAATACATTTTATGAAGAAGCTTTAAAAAAGGGCGCTAAAACCTGTATTTTAAGTAATATAAAGATTGACGAAGAAGTATTAAAAAAATATCCTTCTGCAAATATCATAATGGTCGATGATACAATTACTTTTTTAGGCGCAATAGCAAGAAAAAAAAGAGAATCTCTAAAAGTTAAAGTAATCGCCGTTACAGGAAGTGTCGGAAAAACTAGTACTAAAAATGTTATCGCCGATGTTTTAGCCTGCAAATATAAAGTCTTAAAAACTAAAGGTAATTTAAATACTAATATAGGCCTTTCTTTAACTTTATTAAGTTTAACTGATGAAGAAATTGTCGTTTTAGAGATGGGTATGAGTAAATTTGGTGAAATAAGTGAACTTACAAATATTGCTAAACCAGATCTTGCAGTCATAACGAATATTGGAACTGCCCACATTGGCAATTTAGGTAGTAGAGAAAATATCTTAAAAGCTAAATTAGAGATTATAGAAGGCTTAAATGGACCTTTAATTATTAATATCGATAATGATATGTTAAATAATTGGTATACTATAAATAAAGAGCAATATAACTTAATTACTTATAGTATTGATAATAAAAGTCTTTATCAAGCATCAAATTTAAGTTATGATAAAAATGGTAGTCATTTTAAATTAAAAGGGGAAGATGTTACTTTAAATGTCTTAGGTAAACATTTTATTTATAATGCCGTTGTTGCTTTCCTAGTGGGAGATTTATATCATATTAACCATGAAGATATTTTAAAAGCCTTAAAAAACATAACTAAAGAAAAGGGGAGAATGGAACTAATTAAAAAAGATGATTACATAGTTATCAATGATACTTATAATGCTAGTTATGATTCTGTTTATTATGCTTTAGAAGTATTAGGAAAATATCCTAACCGAAAAATTGCCGTTTTAGGTGATATCTTAGAACTAGGAGAATTTGGGAATGAAATACATGAAAAAATTGGAAAATTAATCATTCCCAATAAAATAGATATTTTAGTTACTGTTGGCAATCTAGCCCAAAACATAAATATTACCGCTCAAAATGAAGGATTTAACCAGGAAAATAGTAAACATTTTAATAATAATAAAGACGCGATAGATTATCTAAATAAAATAAAACAAAAGGATGATATCATTCTAGTTAAAGCTAGTCATGGGATGAATTTCCAAGAAATTGTAGATAGTATCTAGGCCATGTCGAATTTTGTCGAACGAAATTTCTTTACAAATTACCAATTTAAAAGTAAAATAAAAGCGTAGCTCTGAAAAACCTACACTCCTGTTAAACAAAAAACCCTGTTTCAAAAAAAATCAAATACTTATTTATTTTCAGAGCTACATAATTATTTTTAACCTAAAGCATATGATACAATAGTTGCAACAACACTTCCAACCATTGCAATTAACATAACCCAGGCAAATATTTTTTTTGCTTTTTTACTCATATTAAATCACCATTTCTTTACTTCTATAATTTATCATATTTTAACTAATTTTTCAATATAATTTAATGGTGATTATATGAATTTTACTACAACCATTAAAATAAATAAAAAATATTTGAAGTTTTTAACTATTTTACTATGTTTAGGATTAATTATTAGTTTTATAATATATAAAAAGATCGATAATACCCTTATTATAGAAGAAATAAAAGATATCCCCTCATTTCTAAGTACCCCAATTAATTATATATTTATTCATTTTATTTTCTTATCTATTCTTCTTACCTGTTCATTTTTTGGTCTAGGCTTTATCATTATTCCTCTTTATATTATATTAGAAATAACCTGTATATTTTATAATTTATTTATTTTTTTTAATGTTTTTAAATTTAATGGCTTATTTTTTGGAATTATTTATAATATTATTACAAAAGGAGTATATCTCTTTATCCTTATTATTATCTTAAAGAATCTTTTAAACTTAAGTAAAAGACAAATAAATAGATTTATTAATCAAAAAAACAATGATAATACCCTTGATTATTTAAAGAATTGTAGTATCTATTTTATTATAATTTTAGTAAATGATATAATTATTTATTTTTTTGCCCATAAAATTCTTTTAAATTTAGCTTTTTTAATTAATTAATTTTTTACATCTTTTAAAAACTATGTTATAATAGGCTTGTGATGTTTATGAAAAAAGTTATTGTTGGTATAAGTGGGGGAGTAGATTCCGCAGTCGCAGCTCTTTTATTAAAAAAAACCGGCTATGATGTTGAAGGCTTATTTATGCGCAATTGGGATTCCATGCTTAATAATGATACCCTTGGAAATCCTAATTTTCAAGAAAATATCTGTCCTCAAGAACAGGACTATAATGATGCCTTAAAAACTTGTGAAATTTTAGGAATTAAGCTTCATCGTGTTGATTTTATTAAAGAATATTGGGATTATGTTTTTACTTATTTTCTAGAAGAATTAAAGAAGGGGAGAACTCCTAATCCTGATCTATTATGTAATAAATTTATTAAATTTGATTTATTTAAGAAAGAAGCTAAAAGGCTAGGTGCCGATTTAATAGCGACCGGCCACTATGCCAAAGTAAAAGATAATACTTTATATAAAGCAAAAGATCAAAATAAAGATCAAACTTATTTCCTAGCGGATATCACCAAAGACCAATTAAAGGATGTATTATTTCCCTTAGGAGATCTAACTAAACCAGAAGTTAGGAAAATTGCCTTAGAAAATAACTTAAATGTTGCCACTAAAAAAGATTCAACCGGCATTTGCTTTATTGGTGAAAGACATTATCAAGAGTTTATTAAAAATTATCTAAAGCCCAACCCTGGACCTATCATCAATGTTTCAACTGGCGAAGTTATTGGAACGCATACAGGACTTATGAATTATACTATTGGACAAAGAAGAAACGTCGGATTAAGTGGTGATACCGAAAGACACTATGTCTGTGGAAAAAACGTTGAAAAGAACATTTTATATGTCGAAATTGGTAGTGATGAATATCTTTATAGTGATGCATGCACTTTAGATAATCTCAATATTATGCGTGAATTACCAAAGAATTTAACCGCTAAATTTCGCTATAGAGGAGAAGAAGTACCTATTATTATCGAAAGTATTACTGAAAGTGAAATAAAAATAAAATACCCATCTAAAGCCAAATCTGTAACTCCCGGACAAGCCTGTGTATTTTATGATAAAGATGAATGTTTAGGCTGTGGATTTATTAAAGATGTCTATAAAGATGGTCAAAAACTTTGGTATTTATGTTAAATTTTAAAATAAACATTTAATTAACAATTCACTTGACAAGTAAGTGTTAAGTACATTATAATAAGAGTAGAAAAAATAATAAGGAGAAGAATATGAATAGTTTAAACGAATTGTTACAAGAATTGGGAATATCTAAAGTAAGATTAGCCAAATATTTAAATGTTTCTAGACAGATGGTTTATAATTATTTAGAATTAGAAGATATTAATAAATGGCCTAAAGAAAAGAAAATATTATTATTAAAATTATTAGATATTGAAGATGGAGAAGAAAAAACTATTAAGAGTATTAAAATTACTACTGATTACTTAATGGCAGTTGAAAATAGGCTTAATTTAGGAGTTAAGAGTTCTAGTGATTTGGATAACTATTTTGATATGAAAGGACTAGAAAGAGATGAACAAACTCTTATCGCCGATATAACATATATTTTAAAAGAAAAATTATTAGACGAAAATAAAAAAGAAGAAAATAAAAATGCGATAACTTATTTATATCATATGCTTCAATCAATGGATAATGTTCCTGAAATAAAGTATATTTTAGGCTATATGTCTAAAACCACTGGATTTATTAAGCCTGATGAATTTGCTTTTGATGAAGATCATCAGTTTATCTTTGAAGGTATTTTATATTCTGCTTTAACATTATATAACAATGGGGGAGCAAGTAAGAGTAAATTACAAGAGAGTCATAAAAGATTTGTTCAAGAAATAGAACAAAAAAATGAAGAAAAATTAAGTCGAACTCAACAACTTAATACTATTAAAATTCAAGCTTTAAGAGAGCTTGGTTATAATCAAATTAATGAAGCCAATGCGGCCGAAGTATTTGAAAAAATTGCAGAGATTCAATCACGTAAAGTGTAGGGGGAAGTTTTATGAAAAAAAAGGTATTAACTATTGGAGTAATTGGAGTTTTAGTGATTATTTTAATACTAGTTATTTTAACTGGCGATAAAGCTTTAGATGTAAATAGCAAACTTATAAAAGATCTATATACTTATTTAGGAGAAGCCGATATTTATCACTGTGGAGGATTAAATGCCTATAGTGGTTCTAAAGAAACTAAAGATAGTTTAGATAATAGTAATTTATTATGTATGGCTTATTATAAGGTAGATAGTAAAGATGTAAAAGAAGAAACAGAAAAAGTTACGGGAAAAAATGCCAGTGATACCAAAATATGTAAGATAGGGGATAGTGTTACTTTAACCGCCAAAGATGATGAAAAAGAATGTAGCTATAAAGTAATAGATAAAAATAAGTTAAATGAAGCTTTTAAAGGCTTATATGGTAGTGATATTAAAGATTATTCCGAATTTTATATAACTTATGATGAAGCTTGTTACTTAGAAGGGGATAGCTATTATTGTGGAAAGGCCGAAACATTCACCTTTTCACTTGCTAAAGACTCCGAAGTATATAGATTAATTGCTAAAGCTTCTAAAAGTTTAAATGATGATATAGTTATTACAGATTATTATCTAAGAGTGTCAGATAGTAAGTGTTATTTAACGAATGGCAATGATTCACTTGATAATGAGTGTAGTGCGGCTTTAGAAAAGTTAGATAAGAGTTTTATTAATCTGAGTGATGAAGATAAAACAGATTTTATTAAAAAATATGGTAAAATGTATAAACATACTTTTAAAACAGAAAATAATAAAGATTATTACTGGTATCAAAGTTTAGAAAAATAAAGGCTTGAAAAAGCCCCTTTTTTTATTTTCAAAACCCCTCTTTATATAACCTTATTTTATATATAAATAAAGATATATACGCGCGTTTAACCTTATTTAAATTAATAATAAGGTTATAAGAAACTTTTTAATTTTTTATTAGGAAAAATTTTTTTTAAATTTTACATACGTATTAAGTTTTAGTTCTTTATATGTATATATTTCGATATTTAACTCTATAATTTATTTGTATATTCCCAAGAAAATTACTTATTTTGGTCATCTTATTCAACTTCGCAAAATATATATTATGTTAACTTCATTATTGAAAAAATAATTTAATAATAAGATAATCAATAACTGTCAAATAACTTATAGTTACACTATCATTTAATTTAATTAATAAATAAGAAATAAAAATTAGATTTTTAAAAACGAGCACTTATACTCTATTAATATTTAAGTTTTTAATTACACTACCCTTCCCTTTATTAAAAGGCTATATAGTTAATTAGAATTAAAATAAAACCTACAGTTATTCCTATTTTTAAAAATAAATTACAATTATATTCTTTAGCTTTAGGAAATATTACTTCAATTGCTAAAGTTATCATGATTCCTCCAACTAATAATAAGACCATACTAATTAGAGTATCATTAATATATTTAGAAAGAAAAATATAGGCTATAATAGCTCCTAAAGGTTCTGCAATCCCAGATAAAAAAGTAGTTGTCATCGCCTTTCTTTTAGACATAGTAGAGTAATAAATAGGAACAGCAATACTAATTCCTTCCGGAATATTATGAAAAGCAATCGCAACCGCAAGTTTAATTCCTAAATTAATATCTTTATAAGAACTCATAAATGTCGCAATACCCTCCGGAAAATTATGGAGCATAAGTGCAATCATATTTAATATTCCAAGCTTATATAAATCACTCTTAATTTCCTTTTTAGCCATTAACTTATTTAAATATTTAATTAAAACTATCCCAATTATAAATGCAATAAAAGAATAGACCACTCCCCTTTTAATTCCTAAAGTTTTTAAAAGAATAAAAGTAGCCTCCGGTATTAAATCAGTGATACTTATACCAATCATTATAGCAAGCGAAAAAGCAAGCGAAAAGGTAATAAATCTATTTATATTTTCTTTTCTAAATTTAAAGAAAATAACTAGCCCTCCTAAAACAGTAGAAAGACCTGCGATAGTCGAAACAATTAAAGCCCCAATTATTTGCATACAATTTCACCACTAAATTATATGCTTATATCTAATCTAATAATTAAAAAAAGTGATACTAAGTACCACTATTTAGCTATTAAATCACATATTAAATTTGTTATTTCTGTTGGATTATCAATAGTAAGCCCCGATATAAGTCTTGCACTAGCATATAAAACTTTACTATACTCTTTTAATACTTCTTTATCATTCTTATATAAATCTTTAAGCTTATCTGCAATCGGATGGGCTTCATTTATTTCTAATATCTTTTCGGCATTAATATTCTCATTAGTAGGCATAGCGTTCATCACTTTTTCCATATCAACACTTATATTCCCACTAGAAGTCAAACATACCGGATGATTCTTTAATTTATTCGTAAATTTAACATCTTTAACACCTATCGCATCTTTAATAAACATAAGCATATCTTTAGCTTCTTCATTATGCTTTTTTAATTCTTCTTTTTCTTCAGTCGTCTCTAAATCAATCGCATCCGAACAAACATTCTTAAATTCTTTATCAGCATATTTATTTAAAACTTTCAAAACAAACTCATCTAAATAATTAGGACAATATAATACTTCTTTATCTTTACTAGTTACCGCTTCAACTTGAGGTAATAAAGCAATCTGTTCAACAGAATCTCCACAAGCATAATATATTTCTTTTTCATCTTTATTTCTATTTGCATATTCTTCTAAAGTAATTAATTTCTTTTCTTTTGAAGAATAGAACAATAAAAGGTCTTGTAATTTATCTTTATTCATTCCATAATCATTATAAATACCTGCTTTAATTTGTAAGCCAAAAGCATCCCAAAATTTCAAATAATCGGAAAAATTGTTTTTTTGCATGTCTAGTAAAGCAGTTTTAACGTGTTTTTCAATATTAGTCGCAATGGTCTTTAAAACTCTATTTTGTTGTAATATTTCCCGAGATATATTTAAAGATAAATCGGGAGAATCAACCACACCTTTAATAAAGCTAAAATAATCAGGAACTAAATCTGCACATTTTTCCATGATTAATACGCCATTAGAATATAATTGTAATCCTTTTTCATAATCTTTCGAATAATAATCATAAGCTGCATGAGTTGGAATATATATTAAAGAATTATACTCTATTGTTCCTTCAATAGAATTATGAAGATGAACTAAAGGTTTTTCATAATCAAAGAATTTATCAGAATAAAAAGTATCATAATCTTCATCTTTAATATCCTTTTTATTTCTCCTCCAAAGTGGCGTTAAACTATTAATAACCTCTACTTCGGTATATTCTTCCATTTCACTATCTTTTTCTGATTTAGCTCTTCTTTTAGTAACTTCCATTTTAATCGGATAAGTTATATAATCTGAATACTTTTTAACTAAACTTCTTATCTCATATTGATCCAAATATTTATCATATTCTTCTCCTTCTTTAATAGTTAAAATAACATCAGTTCCATTAGTTTCTTTTTCACTTTCTTTAATAGTATAGCCCTCTACCCCACTAGACTCCCAAGAATAAGCAGCATTACTATCAAAAGCTTTAGATATCACCGTTACTTTACTCGCAACCATAAAAGCTGAATAAAAACCAACCCCAAACTGACCAATTATATCAATATTCTCTTTCTTTTTATTTTCTGTTTTAAAATCTAAAGAACCACTCTTAGCAATTGTCCCTAAATTAGTTTCTAATTCTTCTTTCGTCATCCCAATACCATTATCTCTAATAGTTAAAGTTCTTTTATCTTTATTAATATCAATAAAAATATTAAACTCATCTTTTTTAACTTTAATTTTTTTATCTGTTAAAGATTTATAATGAAGTTTATCAATGGCATCTGAAGCATTTGATATTATCTCTCTTAAAAATATCTCTTTATTAGTATAAATCGAATTAATCATAAGCTCCATTAATCTTTTAGATTCTGTTTTAAATTCTTTTTTCATATCTTATCTCCTTTTAGCACTCATTTAATATAAATGCTAATTAAATTATAAACCCACTTATTAGCACTTGTCAATGTTTAAGTGCTAATTTTTAAAACTTCTAATAATTACCATTTATTTAAAGTTTAATATTTATATTTATATCCATAATAATAGTGGGAGGTAAAAGAGAATGAAAAGCCAAAATAATAAAAATAATTCTAGAAACGAAAATTCTAGAAATGAAAGTTCAAGAAACTCAAGAAATTCTAGAAACGAAAATAGAAGTTCTAGAAGTTCAAGACAAGAAAGTTGTTCTAGATCTAATAGAGAAAATCGTTAATTTAGAATTAACCAAAAAAGGAGCCATGACTTAATATGGCTTCTTTATTTTTCTATTAAAGGATGTTTTTCATACTCTTTTTTTAATTTTTCATTAGTTAAATGTGTATAAATCTGCGTTGTTGCAATATCGCTGTGTCCTAAAAGTTCCTGAACAATTCTTAAATCCGCTCCATTGTTAATTAGATGAGTTGCAAAAGAATGTCTCAAAATATGTGGACTAATATTCTTTTCAATGTGTTTTTCATCACAAATTTGTTTTAATATCTTAAAAAAAGCTTGCCTAGTTATTTTAGTATGCCTAGAACTTATAAAAACATATTCTGAATCTTTAGTCCCTAAAAGATATGGTCTCCCATAAGTTAAATAATCTATTAAATACCCTTTAGCGCTATTATTAATAGGAATTATCCTTTCTTTACTCCCCTTTCCTAAAACTTTAATTAAATCATCATTCAAAAATAAATTACTCATAGTTAAATTACATAACTCCGAAATTCTAATCCCACTGGCATATAACAACTCCAGCATCGCTTTATTTCTTTTTAAATATGGCGTATTTGTCTTAATATCTAACAACTTATCTACTTCTTCTATAGTTAAATAAACAGGTAATTTCTTCTCTATTTTAGGCATTTTAATACTTTCACAAGGATTAATTTTAATTATATTTTCGCCCGCTAAATATTTATAAAAATTATTAATAGATGTCAAATGATGAGCTTTAGTTTTACTAGCGTCCGTTTTTACTCTTAAATATTCCTGAATATCTTCTTTTTTTAAATTTACAATATTCTGATAATTATAAAACCGAACTAACCCAAATAAATCATATTTATAAGACAAAACGGTATTTTTAGAAGTATTATATTCTGTGATTAAATATTCTTCTACATACTTTTTTAGTTCTGGGTTTAAGTTATATATCTCTTCTTTATCTTTCATATTAGTCATCCTAAATAAAATTATACCATTAAAACTTTAGAATTACTATTATTTCTTTTCTATTAATGACATTCTAAGATTTGTCAAGAATAAATTTTTGTGGTATTATAAACATACTGAAAAAACACGAAATTTCAAATT
>CANQDN010000038.1 GCA_947593275.1 uncultured Bacilli bacterium | reverse complement strand
CAGCCCATTTACCAAATATCTCTTGGGTTCTCTTGTCATTTACATACTCATCTATCCAATTATTTAATTCCATTAGCTTTCTGCCCCCCTTTTTTAGCTATTATTGTTTTTTATTCTTATTTATAATAAAAAATATTAATTTCTAATTTTTTAATGCTTTTATTTCTTCTATTGTTAAACCGGTTGCTAAATGAATATTTTCTATTGGAGTATTTAGTTTGATTAAATTTTTAGCTATTTCCAAAGCTTTATTTTTGGCACCTTGTTTAAAGCCTAATCTGCGTCCTTTTTTAAGGCCTTTATCCTCGGCAATCTCTTCAGCCCATTTACCAAATATCTCTTGGGTTCTCTTGTCATTTACATACTCATCTATCCAATTATTTAATTCCATTAGCATTTCATCCCCTTCAGCTATCTCTTCTCTTTCTTCTTCACTTTTGGCTCCTATAAACTTTAACCATAATAATGTTTTATCACTTTTATTATAAGAGGCCTTCCTCGCCTTGTCAAGGCGAAAATATTTTATCACAAACTTATCTGCTAGTTTTCTATCTTCTCTATTATTTAGATTAGTTATGCCATAAACACTTATAATATTTGGGTCAAAATCATAATCTACATTATCAACAAAATTGAGCTGTATAATGCTTTCCAAATAATTATTATTTTTTCCTCTATCTTTCTGTGTAGAGAATATCCTCATTATATAACTAGTAGATTTATTAAATGATGCCTCATTAAAACTTGAATAACATTCTAAATTAATTCTAAAGTTAGCAAATTTAATAACAACATCACCCCTATATGCTTTATCATTAAGTTTAGTTTTAGAAAGAACACTTTCATATTGAATAACTAAATTAACATTAGATAAAAAATCTATAGAGAAGTCAGTAAAAGAAGATAAGAAATAAATTAATTTATCTCTATTATCAGGATGAGTAAAAGTTTCTTTAAAAAGTAAATCATTACTTAAAGAGACAAAAGTATTTTGTTTGGTATTCATAAATTTTCCCTTCTTTCTAATTTCTTAATAAAATAAGAAATAAGTCTATGATAACATAAAGAAAGTGAAAAATTTGTCGAACCATGGGCTAAAACTTCATTTTTGGTTAAATGAATTTATTTTTTTCACTAAAAAACTAAAAAATGATGAATTTTTTCACCATTATTTAAGTTATAAGAACTTAAAAAAAGAAGAATTTCTGTTCTTCTATTATAGTCCTCCACCTGATCCAAATGAATCAAGTTCTTCCTGAGTTACAACTACATTTATTCTCATTCTTCTATTACCACATATAAATAGTGCTTCCCCTTGATTATAATACTTAATACTATCTTTTTCTGATTCATTTAAATCAATAAGTTTAGCTAAATCATCAACGGCCTGTTTTCTAAGTCCCATTACTAAATAATATGAAGCATTATCAAATATTGCTTTACCATGTACAATCATATTAGGCGCTGCAAAATCTGTCGGTTGTTGAGTAATAATAATTGTTCCTGTATTATATTTTCTACTTCTTCTTTGAATCTGAGCTAAAAACTCTGCCCCAAGTTCATTTCTACTAGATAATAAAACATGCGCTTCATCAACCATCATTACCGTATTTATATTTTTATCTAAACAAAGACCCCAAGCATATTTTAAGATATTAAAGAATAAAGCATTCTTTATATTTTCATCACTATTCATTAATTCTCTTATATTAAATACAATAAAATCACTATTAAAATGTAAAGTAGTATGTCCTGTAAAATAATATCTTAATTCTTTAGTTAAAGGTCTTACTTTAAGCTCTAATCTTTCTATAACATCTCTTTCTCTCGTCTGATCAGGCATAGCTAATATCTTCCCCTTAATAGTCGCGTATACATCATCAAAAGTTGGATAATCAGCACTTTTAAGCCCAGTAAAATCCGTATCAAAATCGATTCTATATCTTTTATAAGTATCTTGAACTATTTCACTAAACATCGTTAAAACATCTTCTTCAATATCCGGATATAAATATTTCATAAATGCTTTTAATTGTTGTAAAGTTCTTGTAAGAATCGTATAACCTAAACCTTGGCTTATCTCTTCTTCATCAGCATCCACCACTACTTCTAAAGGGTTAACCATTCCAAAGTCTCCCCCTTTACCTAAATCTAAGAAATCTCCTCCCAGGCCTCTAGCCATTTCTTCTAATTCCCCTTCAGGATCAATACAAACAACTTTACAGCCATTTCTTAAGTGTGTTCTTAAAAGAAGTTTCGCCGCGGTTGATTTACCAGAACCCGAAGTACCAAGTAAAATCATATTAGCATTATTTCTATTATGTTCTTTTTTTATTTGATATAAGAATTGATTAAATAAAACAACTCCCCCCGAAAAATCGACACCAAATAAAGTCGCATTCCCCGGATCTTTAATACTATCAAAAACAAAAGGATACATAGCGGCCACAGTAATTGAAGGTATAGGTGTTCCAATTCTATTTTCAATATCTTGTTTCGGAAAAATAGGAATAATCGATTGTAATACTTTTTCTTGCTCAAACATAAGACTTATCCCCCGCATTCCTAAAGCATCCAGATAAGTTCTAACTTGCATCTTTTTAAGTTCTAAATCTTCTTTAGAATCCGCACTAATCATCACATGCATTTGAAAATCAAAAATTCTCGCCTGAGTCGCCGCAAGCATCGAAATAAATTGCTCTAAAGACTCATAATCCTGACGAATCCGCTCCTGAATCGTTTTATCTCTCTCATTTTGATAGCGCATCTTTAAATCTGCAATTTCTTTATTAAGCATTTTTTGTAAAGTACTAAATTCAATAGGTATATGTTTAATAGATACTTTTACTCCACTAATACTTGTAATATCCGATAAATACCCAATATAAATACTTTTAGGATAACTAATAATTGTAAATATTGTACAATACTTACCCCCTAAAGTAAATTCTGTTGGTTTAAATTCCATTCCCTTTGGGGCTATTTCACTTTTTATCTTCATTAGCTCATCACCGTCCCAAATCCTGTATGAGCTCCCCCATTTAAGAAATTATCTAAAATCATTCTTAAATCATCATTACTAGTTTGATTAGAATTAAGACCTGATGTTGCAAGCCCACTAATTAAAGTATGTAATTTCTTTTGAATAAGCTCCATTCTTTTTTCTTTAAATAAAATAAAATATTCCGTATCAACCACATTATATTCGGCACTCATAAACATATTAGCTTTATTAATATCTTCCATAATTAATTTTTTAGCCATATTACTATTTGTATTATTATATAAAATTTGTAATTGAGATAAATAAATACCTATATCTACTGGTCTATCCGCAATAATTAACCAAAATTCAAAATTAATCGAATTATAAAAGTTTCTTAAATTCCCAATAATAGCATTCTGAAGTCCTGCATCTGCAATAAAAATATTTCGAGGATGTACCTTTACTCCCGTTACAAATTCCCCTGTATCAAGCTGAATCATTCCATTTAAAATTTGTCTTATTGGTAGCCAATCTTCGGTATAAAAAGAACCATTATTCTTCGCCATTACTACTGCACCAACCTCTCCAAATATATAATCTTCTTCCACTATAAAAGCTATAGACATTGATAATAAATTGTAAAATATTATGATAATTTTCAAGTGGAATAACTAAAAAACCGGTAATTAACGCTGGTGCTAAAATTAAAAGCATAATTACAATATCCGCACTTTGAATCAAAATAAGAAGTATTAAAGTTAACCCAACTCCTGAACCAAAAAGTATTAAGTCTCGCATTGTAAAAAAACCTAAAATAAGCTGACTTTTCTTGGAATTCGCGGGTATTAAATAATTGTTATTCACACTATCACCTATTTTCACTTAGTTATTATACCATACAATTAAAACTTTAGATAGTCCCAAAATAAAAAAACCTAAATTACCTAGGTATCTTGTTTTCTTTTTTTCTTTAGTGTATAATTAAATAAAATAAGAGGTTGATATTATGCGTAAATTTGATTTTGAAAAGAACTCTATTGTCGAAATAGTAAATGATATAATTGTCGAATCTGTTGAAATTGGCGCTTCTGATATTCATTTTGATCCTACTCCAACTAATTTAATGGTTCGCATTCGTATTGATGGTGAACTTCATGATTATACCGAAATCCCTAATATTTTAAAAAAGAATGTTACAACCCGTATTAAAATCATCAGTGGTATGAATATCACTGAAACAAGACTTCCTCAAGATGGAGCCATAAAAAATAAAATAAAAGACTTAGATTTAGACCTAAGAGTATCTTCTCTTCCCGTTTTAGATGGTGAAAAAATAGTTATTAGAATCCTTGATTATCGTATGAGTTTAAATGGTTTAGAAAATTTAGGTTTCTCCGAGTCTAATCTCCAAAAAATTGAAGAAATGATCAAAAAACCAAATGGCCTAATTTTAGTAACGGGTGCCACTGGTACAGGTAAATCAACTACTGTTTATGCTTTACTCCAAAAACTAAACACCAAAGAGCGCAATATCATAACTGTCGAAGATCCTGTTGAAATGCGTATTGATAATATTAACCAAGTTCAAGTATTAAGTGATATTGGTCTTACCTTCTCTCACACTTTAAGAAGCATTCTCCGTCAAGACCCCGATATAATCATGGTTGGTGAAATAAGAGATGATGAAACTGCTCGTATTGCCGTTAGAGCGAGTATCACTGGTCATCTAGTTTTATCAACAATCCACACCAATAACTCTCTTACCACCATTGAAAGACTCTTAGATATGGAAGTTGAAAGATACTTATTAGGTAGTGCTCTAACCGGAATCATCTCTCAAAAACTCGTTAAAAAATTATGCCCAAGATGTCGCGAAGCTCGTCCTACTACTGCCTATGAAAAAAAACTAATCAAAAAACATCTAGGTATAGATGTAAATGAAATATATCAAGCTAAAGGTTGTAAATATTGTAATCATGGCTTTTTAGGTCGTCTAGCTATCCATGAAATCCTTACTCTTAATGAAGATATCAAAGATGCCATAACTACTAATGTTAATCGTAAAGCTTTAAAAGAATTAGTTTATAAATCTAAAGATAATGTTACTACTCTTTTTACCGATGGCTTAGAAAAAGTTGTAATTGGTCTTACAACTATGGAAGAAATCTTAAAAACTGTTGATATTGAAAGTAACGATGAATTAAATGTTTGAAGATAAATAATCTTCTTTTTTTATTACCATTGGCGTTATTAATCCTTTATAAAAAGGTCGAGGATCTCCCACTATTTTAGCCCCTAACTTAAGCATAATCTTAACCGTAATATCTCTTGCATCCATATAAATTATATCTATATCATTTAAAAAAATTTGATCTAATGCCTCTTTAACTAATTTTGTCGCTAAATTCTTCCCTCTTTCTTCTTCCTTTATAACTAATCTTCCCAAATGATATTTCCCATCTTCTATAAAAAGCGCTAAAGCCCCAATTATATCTTGCTTCCTTTTTATAACCCACCATTTAGGCCTTTTTTCTTCTGGAATATAATTAAGCTCTCCCGGAATATCCTGCTTCAAAAAAACATTTATTACTAACTCCATAACTTTAGGCATATCTTCCCTTATTGCAACATCTATCTTCATTTTTTCAAAACCTTTTTAAATAACTTATTTAAATAACTAACCCCCATTATTATTCCATACTCTAAATACAAATATAAAAGCATAATCTTATAAACTAAATTTAAATCTTTAGTCTTAAAATAAACCAAAAAAGGTCCTACCATAACTAAAAATAATAAAACTAAATTAAATAAATTATTCTTAAAAAAATCTTTCTTAATATCCAACTTTTGATCATAAAAACTATTTACAAAAAGATATATATTCATAACCACAAAAAGATATTTATCGACAAATTCCATATCAAAATTTGAAAAATAAAAATAAACAACTATTAAAAATAACATATCTAATCTAAATATTTTAAAAATATTCTTTCTTAAATATTTAAAACTAAACTTTAAGTAATTATCATTATTTAAATTTTTAATAATACTTATAATAAACATAAATATCCAAGGAATAAACGTTAAAAATATTATATACTTTTCTAACATTATTTAATACCTCCCAACAAACAACCACAGTAATTTTGGCGATATAACTGATACTTCCGACTTAACTCTATACTCTTTTTATACCCATCATTTTTCTTAAAATCCCCATAAATAAAGTTAATTCCTACTTCTTCGGCAATTTTTTCACCAATTAAATTTATTACTGCACTATTTTTATGAGGACTAACTGTAAGAGTTGTCCCAAAATAAGCTAACCCTCTTTCTTTTGCTTCCTCTGCTGTCTTTTTAAGTCTTAAATAAAAACACTTACTGCATCTTGCTCCCCCTTCTTTTTCATTTTCTAATCCCTTAACAAACTCTCGATATTTATGATTCTCATAAGGACTATCATAAAACAAAATATTCCCATCATTTTCTTTATTATATAAATTAATAAACTTTATTTGTTCTTCTTTTCTCTTTAAATACTCTTCCTCAGGTTCAATATTAGGATTATAATAATAAATAATAATATTAAAATAATCTTTTAAAAAAAGAATTACCTGCGTTGAACAAGGTCCACAACAACTATGCAATAACAAAGTCGGCTTATCCTTAAAATCTTTAACTAATTCTAATAATTTATTATGATAATTAATTTTCTCCATCTTTATCCCCCACACTAACCTCTTCATCCGGTGTAAAAAGATTATTATCACTCAAATAACTATCCAAATAAAGAGTTCCTGTCTTATCACTCAAAGTTGCTTTAATAGATGCATATATCTCAATATAATTATTAAGTCTTTTCATATTAAGAACATTTACATACACTTTATTTCCATCATTCATTTTAAGTAAAAAACGCGCATCATCAATTACTACTTCATCTTTTATATCCGGATCATATACTATTTCATTAATCATTCCTATTATATCTTTATTAACTAAACTAAAAGCTTCTTTAAACTCATCTAATAACTCTTTAGGTACATAATTAACTAACGAAGGAATCCCTAAATATAACTTATTAGGTTCTACTTCTAACTTATTACTAAGCACTACTTTATCATTATTTCGATTATAAAAAAGTGGTATAGCTTCCTCTATATTAATAATAACTTTACCTGTTAAAGTCTTACTAACTTTAACATCTGAAACTAACTCTAAAGTCTTAATCTTATTTTCCATTTTTGTCTTACTAAGAGTAATCCACGCAGGATATTTCTTTAAACCCGCCACTAGTATTATATCATTATCTTTTAATAACTTTGTATTATTAATATAAATATTTCTAATAGGCATATTAAAAAGGGTATATAAAAACATTACTATTAAATAAATAATTAATAGTAATATAATTAAAGCTTTTATATTTAATCTTTTAACTTTCTTTACCCTTTTTTCCACTTTAATTCTTCCAATCAATTATTTCTTGCTCGAGTATCAAATCAACACCAAACTTTGATTTAACCTCATCATGTACTAATTTTATCAAATTTTTAATATCTTTACTAGTAGCATTTCCGGTATTTACAATAAAATTCGCATGTTTTAAAGAAACTTCCGCATCCCCAATTCTCTTTCCTTTTAAATTTGCTTGTTCAATTAATCTTCCCGCATGATCATTTAAAGGATTTCGAAAAACCGACCCCGCACTAGGCATATCTAAAGGTTGCGTAGCCATTCTTCTATCACATCGATCTTTAATTAATTCTAATGATTCTTCTTTATTCCCTTTAGCTAACTTAAAAGTTGCTTCAATTACAATATCCCGAGTTCCCTTTAAACTTGTACTGCGATAATCCCATTTAATATCATCTTTATTTAAAGTTTTAATCTCTAAATCCGGAGTTAATACTTTTATATTGACCAAATTATCTCTTATTTCACTATTGTACGCTCCGGCATTACCAACAATACTTCCTCCAACAGTTCCCGGAATATTTATTGCCCACTCTAAACCTGTTAAATTATGATTAACTGTAGATGTTGCAAGTTTACCCATCTTAGCGCCCGCTTCTATAGTAACGAGACTACCATCTATTTTAATATTCCTCATATCTTCAAGTTTAATTACAATCCCCGAAAAATACTCATCAATAACAATATTAGAACCACATCCAATAACAAAATATGGTACATTTAAGTCTTTTGCATACTTAATTATTTCTTTTAAACCATCTATATTTAAAACATGAGCAAAATACCGACATTTCGCTTCTATTTTATAAGTATTATAATCTTTTAAAGAAACATTTTCTTCCAGTTTAACATTCATCAATTAGCTCACCTATTTCTTTTAATATGACTTCCCCACTATCTGTAATCCCCATATTCTTTAAATTCATCTTAATTATTTCATATTTCTGTTTATTTTCTAATAAACCACTTACCATTTCAAATAAATTCTTCCCATTAAGATTTTTTTCTTCCAACATAAGTCCTGCATTATTATTTACGATCTCTAAAGCATTATAATACTGATGATTACCCGCAACATAAGGACTAGGAATAAATATCGCAGGTAAACTTAAAGCTAAAACTTCACTCATCGTACTAGCTCCCGCTCTTGTCACTATTAAATCCGCACTCTTCATAAGACCTGCTAGATTATCCATATAATCTACTACTTTGACATTAGATGGAAACTTCTCATTTTTAATAAATTCTTCATAATGACTCTTCCCCGTAATATATAAAACTTGATAATCTCCTCTTCTACTAATCTTTAAAAAATCTTTCATTTTAGTATTAATAGTACTACTTCCCAGACTACCCGCAACAACAATAACTAATCTTTTTTTATCATCTAAACCTACATCTTTTTTCTTTACTACTTTAGCTTTTAGTGCTGCCTCACTACAAGGATTACCCGAATAAATAACTTTTTTAGCTTTACTAAACTTCTTTATTGTTGATAAAAAAGAAACCGCCACTAAATCAATATTCTTCGCTAAAGCTTTATTCGTTTTACCAACCACACTATTTTGTTCATGTAAGAAAGTTTTAATATGTAATTTCTTCGCTGCTTTTATAACTGGATAAGTAACATAACCCCCAAAACCCAACACTAAATCTGGCTTAAACTCTTCTAATTTCTTTAAACACTTATAATAATCTTTTAAAATTAAATAACCATTCTTAAAATCTTTTATAATATTTTTACTAAAACCATATATTTCAATCCCCATAAAAGGTATATTCCTTTTAGGAATTATTTCACTTTCCATCCTATTTTTTGTTCCAATATAAAGAACATCTAAATCTTTATATTTGGTCTTAAGTTTATCTATGACTGCTAAAGCTGGATAGATATGTCCACCTGTTCCACCAGCACTAACAACTATGCGCATAAACTTCACCTCTTACTCTAATTATACTATAAATTTCAAAAAAAACTATCATTTTTTACATAAATCTTCTTCCTACCAAAATAAGCCCTTTAACCCATCAACCATCCCTTCTAATCCTTTAGTAATAATATCACTAATAAAACCCGATATTTTATTCCCCACTTTAGTAACAGAATTCCGATAATCTACATCATCATGCACTAAATAATCTTTAACATCAACTACCTCACCATCTCTTACATCTTCTTCAAATTTCTCCATCGCTTCTTTAGTAATACTTACCTTTTTAGCCATCTTAGTCTCATAATAACCACTTTGATAAGCAATAATTAAAGATACATATACAAAAAATAATAAAAATAATATTCTAAAAAATATATTCGCTTTTCTTTTTTTCATCCTAACTCTCCTTTTATATAATTACTTAAAACATATCCCAAAACTTTTAAAGTTCTATTTACTTCATCAATTGTATTTGAACTTCCTCCAACCATTATAACAAAAGTATCATCCTGATATTCAATATTTCCCAAAAGACAACTATCCATCTCTTTACTTAAAATATATTCCAGATTCCTATATTCTTTCCCCACTTTAAAAAACAGTTTCGCATACCTTTTATCATCTATTACACATGTAGTCTCTTCATTTGATAAATTAACTATTTGTATATCTATAAAATATTTTAAAGAACTATACCTATCTTTAGCTCTCTTTATAAATACTGCAGCATCATTATCTATTTTATTTAACTCAACTACACTTAACACCCCATTATCCTCTAAATATTCTTGCAAAATTAAACTGCTCTGAGCGGCGACCGGTGGAACATTATATAAATTAGTATAATTATTTTTATATTGAGCATTTTGATAACTATTATAAATATATACCAAAGGATTAGTAACACTCTTAAATGTTGTCTTAGATTTATTACCCGTATATATTCCAAAACTATTCTTATAAAAATATAACTTTTTATTATTATATATATTATATTGATCTATAGTATTACCAAACGAATTACCAGCCAAAACATTTAAAAAAGTACTACTTCCATGACTTAATATCCAGGATATTCCAAAATTAAGGAGAATAACTCCTACCCCTAAACATATAAAACCAAAGATAATTATTTTATAGCGAGGAACTTTAATTACTCTCTTACCTTTAAACCTCATATCCATCACCATTCTAATTATACAAAACAAATAAAGAAAATAATGTCGAATTAAAAACTAAACAATTAAAAAAAGGAAGAAAATTATCTTCCATGAAGTTTCAAATCTTGCCCATAGATAAAAAGTTAGAGCACTATAGGCAAGAGTTAGTTTAATTTTTTACTACATATGGATCTGTTGAGAT